>JAFDJF010000343.1 GCA_019307645.1 Deltaproteobacteria bacterium | reverse complement strand
AGCTGGAGGAAGTCCTCAAATGACCGATTCTGATGCAAGTTATTATCAGCCCTCTCAATTTCTGATCGATAATATAAATCTCTTACCAAAGGTCCGCGCCTTGGATGTGGCCATGGGTGGAGGCCGCAATGCGGTTTACCTTTCCACGATGGGTTTTGATGTGGAAGGGGTTGATATATCGCCTGAAGCAGTGGATAATGCATTGGCGCTTGCAGGGAAGAACCGTGTCGAGGTGAAAGCGATGGTGGCGGATCTTGAGGAACATTATCAAATAGAAAAAGAGGCCTATGACTTAATTGTGTGTTTCAACTATCTGCAGCGTTCCCTCATCCCCCGGATCAAAGAAGGGCTTCGCCCCGGCGGCATGGTTGTGTATGAAACCTATACTGTTGACCAGCCTCAGTTCGGCAGACCGAAAAATCCTGATTATCTGCTGAAATACAATGAACTGCTTGAGATGTTCCGTGAGTTCAGGTGCCTGAGGTACCGTGAAGGGATAATAGAAAACCGCAAGGCTATCGCCGGCATTGTTGCCGAAAAGGTTTAGAATGTAGAAAAAAGGAGATGTCCAATGTTTATACTGGGTCTACAGGGAAGTCCGCGTAAAGGAGGAAACACCAGCAAACTTCTTTCTGCCTTTCTTGATGAAGCCGAAAGGCTTGGGGCTCATACAAAATATCTGGATGTGCCGCGCATGAATATCAATCCGTGTCGGGGGTGCGGGAATTGCGAAAGAAAGGGCTTTTGTCCCATTGATGATGACATGCAGCAAGTGCTCCCACTATTACGAAAAGCGGATCTGATCGTGATGGCGACTCCTGTATTCTTTTATGGTGCTACAGCCCAGATAAAATGCCTCATTGACAGGTCGCAGGTGCTCTGGGCCAGGAAATATGTTCATAATCTTGAAGATCCAGGACGTAAGTGGCGGCAGGGTTTATTCCTGTCTGTGGGCGCAACAAAGGGGAAGGATCTGTTTGAAGGAATCACCCTTACCTCAAAATATTTCTTTGATGCGGTTGGTGCAAATTTTAAAGGAAGCCTTACTTATATAAAAATAGAAGATCCGGGCGATATAGAAAACCACCCGACTGCACTGAAGGATGCCAAAGAAAAGGCCGGCGCCCTGGTGGCGCCTTTTCTGAACCGAAAAAAGATTTTGTTTTTATGCACAGAAAACGCATGCCGCAGCCAGATGGCCGGTGCCTTTACACAGTACTATGCCGGAGACAGGATCGAGGTCGAAAGCGCCGGGAGTGCGCCTGCAAAAGAGATCAATCCCACTATGAAAGAGGTTATGGGGGAAAAGGGCCTTGATATGGCCTTTTGCATTCCAAAATCCATTGATGATGCAACCCCGGGTGGCGAACCGGACCTGGTTGTAACCATGGGCTGCGGAGATGCATGTCCCATGTTCCCAGAAGCAAAAAATGTGGCATGGGATCTGCCGGACCCCGCTGGAAAGCCGATCGAATTTATGCGCGATGTAAGAGACGAGATTGAAAAAAGGCTAGAAGAACTCATATCATCAGAAGAATGAGATAGCTCTGCCAAATCGAAGCGAGGCCAACCCACCATGAGTATCTTGAGCGAACTGAATGTCCCGATATTTGGAGCAGGTGGAATTCCCAACAAAGATGAAACAGATTTTCAGCTGACAGTTGAGGGTCTTGTCCGGGATCCCATGGTGTTTTCATTGGAAAAGGTCAAGGAACTTCCCCTCAGTACGGTTAATGCAAGGCTGACATCTGTGTCCGCCTGGTCTGTCAGGGCTGACTGGCAGGGCGTTCTTTGGCGGGATTTCATAAAAACCGTCACATTGTTATCTGAAGCCGGCCATGCAACATTTTCCAGTCATGGATCGATCTACAAGACGACGGTAAGCCTGAAAGAGCTCGACCATCCCAGGGTCCTCCTTGTTTACGCTGTTAATGAGGAGCCCCTGGAATGGGAATATGGAGGACCTCTTCGAATGCTTATTCCACATCTATACGGATATAAGAGTGCCAAGTGGCTTAAAAAAATTGAGTTTACAAATGCCATGCGCGGTGGATTCTGGGAAGACAGAGGGTATTCCCGTTCAGGGATTATTGAACCGGGAACCACACTTGATATCAATACCGGGCTTAAGCGCAACATCGAAGGCGGTGAAATCCTGGATTTTTAGGGGCAGGAATCATTATTGACTTTTTAGGAGACCATCAATTATGACCGTATTAGACTGGGTTCATACATTATCAGGATTTTTCATTGTCGCAAGCCTGGCGCTTGCCTAAACCAAACACATGTGGTATTTTCTGGAAAGTGTGATGTTCAGTGATGTTTGTTGTTCGTTGTCAGTGGTCAGTAAAGGAGTCGAAAAGTCGAATAAACGTCGCAGAGTGTGAATAATGATGACTAAGGAATTCTGGAAAATTACTGAGGTGATTGAGATATTCCAGATAGAGAGGGAATTTCTTGATGATCTCGAAGAAGAAGAGATTGTCTGCCCCATCTGCCATGAAAAATCGAAAGAGAAGCTGTTTTCTTCAAAGGATCTTGAAAACCTGCGTTTTGCAAAAATACTTTTTGAGGAAATGGACGTGAATCTGCCCGGCATCGAAGTGATTCTTCAAATGAAGAAGAATATGCTGGCCATGAGAAAACAGTTTGATGCCATACTGGAAGACCTGGCACGCCGTCTGCAAGACAGGTTTGAGGGAAGTCTGTAACTTTTACAGGTGTATATCTTTCCTGACATCCCCTTTATAAATTTTTTCCATCTTCTCAACTGCCTGCAAAATCTCCCTGTCATCCGTCTGAGGGACTTTAACGATCAGCTTCACCATTAGGTCTCCCCTCTTTTTTGTCTTCAAATTAACGGCGCCCTTTCCTTTTAATCTCAGAGTCTGACCGCTCTGACTCTTGGGGGGGACCTTGACCTGAACCTTGCCTTCTACTGTCGGAATCGTTATGGTGCCGCCTGCCATAGCTTCGCCCACCGTTACCGGGACTTCGATATATAGATTGTCTGCTTCCCGTTTCAAGACGGCGTGCGGTTTTACATGTATTACCAGATAAAGGTCTCCCGGCTGCCCGCCGCTAAAACCGGATTCACCTTTTCCGGCTACACGCACCTTGGAGCCTTCCTTGACGCCCTGTGGTATGGTTATTTTGATCTTTTCCGTACCAATGATATGGCCGCTTCCGCCGCATTGTGTGCAGGTTTTGCCTACCCGGCCATGTCCGCCGCACTGGGGGCAGGCACTGGTGAAGTTCATGGGGCCTTTTGCCACGTTCAGCCGGCCGGAACCTCCACATTTGGAACAGGTGGTCATTTCGGACTGGGGGTCTATGCCGGATCCACTGCATCCGGGACATGCCTTCATTTTCTGCATGGACAGTTCAGTGTCAAAACCTTTCAAAGCGGAAATCAGATCAATTTCCATTTCGTGTTGGATATCTGCTCCCCGCGAAGCCCTGCGGGTCCCGAAACCTTTTTGAGTTTGATCAAAACCCCCAGCCCCCATACCGGAACCGAAGAGATCACCAAAAACATCCTCATAGCTCTGATACCTGCCAAAACCCTGCCCGGCTTGTCCCCACCCTTGCTCCTGATAGGAACTCCACTGTTTGTACTGTCTGGCCTTTTCAGCATCAAAGCCTGCCTGGAGGCCTTCCTCCCCGAATTCATCGTAGAGTCTGCGCTTTTCTTCATTGCCGATACAATCGTAAGCCATTGATATTTCTTTAAATCGCTGCTCAGCCGCCTTGTTCCCCGGGTTGATATCAGGATGCCATTTTCTCGCCAGCTTTCGGTAAGCCTTTTTTATTGTGCCCTTATCAGCATCTTTAGAAACACCGAGGATCTTGTAAAAATCATCAGACATAACTTGTACCATCCGGTTTTTGGGTTGGGGTCACATTGATCAATTTAGATAATCCTGGACCCCTTCCTCCCAACTAATTGGGAGAAGAACTCATTATATATTTGAATGAAGAGGATTGTCAAAATCGAAGCACAAAAAAAGCCGGGTTCCATGGAACCCGGCTTTTTCAATTGGACCGTCTTAGGGCTCGCGCAAAAATAACTTCACATTTTGGCATCTCATCTTCAGGTCATTTTTGGCAGATTTTGAAGAGCAAAAACCTTGAAATAGTCCACTATTACTGCGTCTTTTGCTCT
>JAFDJF010000017.1 GCA_019307645.1 Deltaproteobacteria bacterium | reverse complement strand
CAGGATTTTGAGTTGCTTGTTCATGGGATTTCCATCAGTCCGGGCAAACCCACGATAATTGGAAAATCCGGCTCAAAACCTGTCATCGGCCTGCCCGGTCACGTGGCTTCGGCCCTGGTTGTGGCAGATGTCTTTATGTCACCGCTGATTTCCAGGCTTTCAGGCCGAACCGATTCTTTCAAAGGATTTCAACCGACGGTTGCGTCTGTTCTTTCCCGGAACATTGAATCTGCCAGTGGCAGGGAGGATTATATCCGGGTGAAGCTGCTTCAGGAGGGAGAAACCCTGACGGCAGAGCCGATCTTTGGAAAATCCGGGCTGATTTCAACGCTCGTGGAGGCCGATGGCCTCCTCCGTATAGACATGAACACAGAGGGCCTCTATGAAGGGCAAGTGGTAAATGTAACGGTTACCGGAGGGATCAGGTGAAAAGGCAGGTCTACCTGGAAATGAAATCCCTTGAAGAGGCCCGAGAATTGTTCCTCTCCCGTATCGGCCTCGATAAACGTACGGGTGTTGATGCCGTCAAGGTGGCGGACGCTTTGGGCCGCATCACGGCTGAACCGGTTTTTGCAAAACGCTCAGCGCCCTCCTATCATTCTGCGGCCATGGACGGTATTGCGGTCAGGGCTGCGCAGACATACGGAACCACCGAAAGACAGCCTCGAATCTTGACGAACGGACAGGATTTCGCCTGGATTAACACGGGTCAGCCCCTCCCCGATCAATTTGATTCGGTGATCATGGTGGAGAAGCTCCATCAGGTGGACGAAAACCATCTGGAAATCCGATCTCCGGTCCACCCCTGGCAGAATGTCCGCAAGGTGGGTGAAGATATTGTGGCCACACAGTTGCTTTTCCCTCAGAATCACCGGATTCGGCCCTATGACATTGGTGCCCTCATCAGCGCCGGTGTATTCTCGGTCAAGGTCTGGAAAAGACCTCAGGTGGTTATTATTCCCACGGGTTCGGAACTTGTCCGCCATGAAGATCTCGGCGAGACCGAACCGCTGAAAAACCATCAGATAATAGAGTACAATTCTCAAGTGCTTGCAGGACTGGTTCGAGAGGCAGGCGGTGTGCCTGTCATCCATGAGATTGTGCCCGATGTGGGAGAAAGGATTCGGGAAACCCTGAAACAGGCCGTTGAATCAGAGGCCCATGCGGTCATCATTAATGCGGGTTCCTCGTCAGGAAGCAAGGACTATACGGTCCACGTGATCAGGGAAATGGGGGAGGTGCTGGTTCACGGGGTTGCCATGATGCCGGGCAAGCCCACGATCCTGGGTATCGTGAATGATAAGCCGGTTGTGGGCAACCCGGGCTATGCGGTCTCCGCAGTGCTGTCCTTTGAGCAGTTTATGAAACCACTCCTCCACATCCTTCAGGGCTACCCGCCGCCGGAAAACAAAACCGTCAAGGTATGGCCCACCCGGGATATCCCATCCAGGCTGGGAACAGAGGAGTTCCTGCGGGTCAGCATCGGCAAGGTGGGGTCAAAACATGTTGCCACACCGCTTGAAAGGGCCGCCGGCTCCATCACCACTCTCACGAAAGCGGAAGGCATTATCCGGATTCCGGCCCTGTCAGAGGGAATCTCCCAAAACGAAGAAGTTAGTGCGGAACTCCTTGTCAACGAACGTGAACTGGATAACACCGTCGTCATTATCGGCAGCCATGACATAACAATCGATATCCTGGCGGATGAAATCAGAAGAAAGGGACGCAATATACGCATTTCATCCGGAAATGTGGGCAGCCTTGGGGGACTGATCGCCCTCAGAAAGGAATCCTGTCACATCTCCGGCTCACATCTTTTGGACACAAAAACCGGCCAGTATAATCTTTCATACGTAAAGAGATACCTGAAAGGGGTGCGGGCCTGCGTGTTTCATCTGGTGTTGAGAGACCAGGGGTTGATCGTGGCCAAAGGTAATCCTAAGGCCATCCGCGGGATTGAAGACCTGGCCGGAGGCAATGTTTCCTTTGTTAACCGGCAGGCAGGCTCCGGAACCCGGGTTCTCTTTGATTACAAACTGGATCAACTGGGGATCAGCCCCGAATCCATCAAGGGATATGACCACGACGAATTCTCCCACATGTCGGTGGCCGTTGATGTCCTGAGCGGTGCGGCTGACTGCGGCCTGGGTATTTTTGCGGCTGCCAGGGCCCTGGATCTGGATTTTATTCCCCTTGAAAAAGAACAATACGACCTTATTATTCCGAGCAGGGTTTTGGCGCAACCCAATATACAGGCCGTGCTGGAGACGATCCGGTCCAGGCATTTCCGGGAAAGGGTCCGGTCGCTGGGTGGCTATGATCCATCCAAAAGCGGTCAACTGTGGAAAGAAATAGAGGAACACTCAGATGGTAATGCTTAAACTGAAATCCAGGCAGTGGGTCGTTGATGAACATGACAGCATCATCATTGGAGAAGGGAGAAAAGAAATCCTTGAAAACATCGAAAAAACAGGGTCGATAAACCAGACCTCAAAAATCATGAAAATGTCATACAAGGCGGTCTGGGCCAAGATCAAAGCCACAGAAAAACATATGAATACACGGCTTGTTGACACCAACAGGAAAACGGGGAGCCGACTGACAGAAAACGGCAAAAGACTCCTGGAAAAATATCGGCGTTTGAAAGAAACCTGTCTAAAAGAAGACAATAAAATCTTCAGCAGCATCTTCAATGGGGAGAATTTGAAATGAGCGGAGGAAAGCAATAGTGAACAATCAGATCGAACCTCCCATTATCTCTTTTGTGGGCTCATCCGGGTCGGGAAAAACCACGCTGCTTGAAAAGCTGATACCCGAACTCACCCGGCTGGGCTTCAAAGTAGGAACCATCAAGCATGACGTCCATGGTTTTGAAATGGACAAACCCGGGAAAGACAGCTGGCGGCTTAAACAGGCAGGGGCTGCGGTAAGTATGATCTCGTCTCCTGTTCAGATCGGGATGGTCATGGATGTGGACCACGATCACCATCCGGATAAATTATCCTCGCTCCTGTCCGGTGTGGATATTATTTTAACAGAAGGTTATAAACAAATGGGCCGGGCCAAAGTGGAAATCTTCAGGCCTGACGGCCGCGGGGAAAACCCGCTTTGCATGAATGATGAGCACCTGATTGCCCTGGTCACCGACACCCACATTGACCTTGGCGTCCCGCGTTTCTCTTTGAATGATATAAAGGGATTGGCCGATTTTCTGATAACCCATTTGGGGCTTACTCCAGGGCCCATGAGTTTCACCAGGTATTAATTTTGTGTGCCAGGTTTAAACCGAATAACGAATATCGATTACATGAATTCCGAATTACGAAGGAAGGCGTTTTTGTCAGTTATATAAAAGGGATCATCTCCAAAAGAATTGATCTAAATTAAGGGGTCAAGGATTCGAGGGGTCAAGTGTACTGATCGGGTTATCGAGAGAGCTTCGCACTGGAAACCCAAACGATGATCAAATCCCTGGAAAACAAACACTTGAATCCTAGACCCCTTGGCCCCTTTCTCCCAACTGCTAATTGGGAGAAGAACCTATAATACAGCGAAGCGACTCCTTCGGAGAGGCAGCATTCAACGCAACTTCTTCTTGAAAGCTGCGCCCTGTAATTATAAAATCATGGGAACTTTCACGGCTATTCGTTGTCTATAGGGTATTATTTGACGATTACACATTTTTTTGAGGTTGAAATGACAGGCATTCCATTCATTGTTCAAATTCCGGTCGGCGCTTCCGCAGGAGATGCCTTTGGCAGCGACATTGTCCAGATGATCATCCATGCCGGTCCTATGGTTAAGTTTGTCCTGGCGGTACTCATGTTCTTTTCGACCGTCTCCTGGGCCATCATATTTGTAAAACTTAGGTTGTTTCGCAATGCTAAACGGGAAACAGAAAGCCTTCTGGAGATCTTCTGGGAAGGCCGGGGTCTGAAAAGGGTCCACACGGCATGCAAAGATCTGGCGTTCAGTCCGGTCGCCCGTCTTTTCAGGGCAGGATATTCTGAACTCAGCCGGATTCAAAAAATTCAGGCTTCTGTGAAATCGGAAGAGGATCAGTGTGGCGCAGGGGCAGAGAACCTGCACAGATCCCAGCAGACCATAATGGACAATCTGGATCGATCCCTAAAAAGGGCCGAGATTGACCAGGTTAACAGAATGGAAAAGGCACTGGGTTTTTTGGCCACCACCGGCAACACGGCCCCTTTTATCGGACTCTTTGGCACGGTGTGGGGAATCATGGACGCGTTTCGAGGGATTGGGCTCAAGGGCGCTGCAAATCTGGCGGTTGTTGCGCCGGGTATCTCAGAGGCATTAATCGCCACAGCAGCCGGACTGGCAGCGGCCATCCCGGCAGTGATTGCATTTAATTTCTTTAATCAGAGGATTTCGGCTCTGAGGGCGGAAATGGATATTTTTAAATCTGACTTTTTAACCATGATTGAAAGACAGCTTTTCAAAGAAGATACGATCACAAAAAAGCAGTAGAGCCTGTCTCAAAACGTCCCAGTTTGACCAATCTCTGCGTTGGGCTCAAATTTTAATCCTCAAAATACTTGATATGTATTCCTGCGGTTAAAATTTTCGCCCGCCTTGACCTTTGCCAAACTGAAACGGTTTGAAACAGGCTCAAAGGTTCTCTTTTTATGTCATTGACCCGTAGACGAGATGATAAGAAGCTGATGTCGGATATCAATGTCACGCCGTTTGTGGACGTGATGCTGGTGCTCCTCATCATTTTTATGGTCACCGCCCCCATGATGATTCAGGGCGTTGAGGTCAATCTCCCTCAGACCACTGCCAAGCGCATCAAGACACAGGAAGACCCTCTGATAATAACGATCAATAAAAAGAAGGAGATCTTTCTGGAAACGCACCGCATTAAACTGGACGACCTGGAAAACAAGACAAAAAAGATTTTTGAGAACAGAAGAGAAAAGGAACTACTCCTGAAGGCGGACAAGGACGTGCCTTACGGATTTGTCATAAAAGTGGTTTCCAGGGTCAAAAAGGCAGGTATTGATAAACTGGGAATGGTCACCGAACCTTTGGACTAATTGTCATGGAAGCCTTGCTGGTTAATCCGGGATCCGACAAATCACTGGATCAAAAGTGGCGCAAGATGATCATCCTGTCCCTGGTCCTCCACCTGGCTGTTTTTTCCACAATCCTGTTTGTCCCGGAACCCATGGGCACCCGAAAAATCAGAGACGTTGTCTATAATGTCGACCTGGTGGAAATGCCCAAGGGGAAACGTCCGGGCATTAGCTCGAAAGCCCGGGCAAAGAAAGGAAAAGGGATGACTGCTCCGGCAAAAGCCACTCCCACCAAAAGAATCAGCAGAGCGAAAAAGAAGGAAAAGCCGGTTGTCATCGCCAAGAGGACCGTAAAGGTAGAAGCCAAAAAGACCAAGCCTCCTGAAGTCTCTTCTGCCAAGCTCTTAGAAGAGGCCCTGGCAAGGATCGAGAAGAAAATCAAAGAGGCCAAAAAGGACCCGGTTGATCCGGCGGTTCCCAGGCTGGAAGCCAACGCCGAGGACACCCCCGGGACAGCGGCCACGGGCAGGTTTGCGACAGATGGGATCATCATGGAAATATACAAGGCCGACATAAAGGATTGGGTCTGCAGTAACTGGTCCTACCCCGTCGCCCTGCTGGGACCGAACAGCACAAGACTCCTGTCTACGGTCGTAGAACTTAAAGTCGAAAAGAACGGTACCATTTTAAGAACCGTCGTGACTCAGAGTTCAGGGAATGAGGGATTTGATCAATCGGTTTTAAAGGCCTTAAAACGATCCGATCCCCTGCCCCCGTTTCCTGAAAGCTACAGAAAAACCCATGAAGAAATCGAAATCAACTTCAATCTCAGCGACCTGAAAAATCAATAGCCGGAGGTCGCAGGAGGACGCTTTTTCCATGCTCTCAAAATCAGGACCATCCTTTGGCACAAGCGCCCCATACCTTGTGTTACTCGCGCTTGTGATCCATTCTCTTGTCCTTTTATTCTTTCCAGGGCGCAGCCTTGGCAGGATTTATATTGATATCAATGCCCCTTCTATTCAGAAATTCCGGATTGCCATCCCGGACACTAAGAACCTGACCCAGCAAAACCGTCACCAGGAACTGGCTACAAAGCTGACGGCGGTCATTTCCAATGACCTCGATTGCAGCGGCTATTTCAGCCGCATCGGCAAGGAGGCCTTTCTGGTTGGAGAAGAAGACACGCTGACGCCCGGCAACATCCGTTTCAAGGACTGGTCTGTAATTGGTGCCGAACTTCTTTTGTACACCAGTTATACGTGTATCGGCAACAGCCTGGAAGTTGAGATACGGCTGTTCGACGTCTTTTCCGGCAGGCAGATCCTTGGCAAAAGGGCACTGGGAGACATAAAAAATTACCGGTATCTGGTTCATCGGCTCTCAAATGAAATCATCTTAACCCTAACCGGACATGCAGGAATTTTTCTGACCCGCATGGTCTTTATATCAGACACCTCAGGCCACAAAGAGATCTACGTATGCGACTATGACGGGCATAATGTGCGGCAAGTAACCAGGGACAAGATCCTGGCCATCCTGCCGAGATTGTCCCCTGACGGGAAAAAAGTAGCATACACCTCGTATAAAGAAGGCGGTCCCATGCTTTATTTGAAAGATATTGCATCAGGTTCAGTAAAACGTCTCTCCGGGAGGTCCGGGCTGAATTCGGGAGTATCATGGGCGCCCGGGGGCAGGACGCTCGCAATGACCATGAGCCGTAAGGGAAATCCGGACATATATAGGGTTGATTTAAACGGAAAGATTTTGAAACGACTGACAACTTACTGGGGAATTGATGTGTCGCCCTCATTTTCTCCGGATGGAAAGAGGCTTGCGTTTGTGTCGGACCGATCCGGTTCGCCACAGATCTATGTCCTTGATCCGGCCTCCGGAAAGACTGAGCGGCTGACCTTTAACGGCACGTACAATACGTCCCCCTCATGGTCCCGTCTGAACCGAATTGCCTTTGTATCCAGGAATAACGGAAATCTTGACATCTTTTCAATGGATGCAAATGGCGGTGGATTGAGAAGGCTGACAGAAAACCAGGGGAAAAATGAAGGCCCCTGCTGGTCTCCCGACGGAAGATACATCGTGTTCAGTGCAAAGAGAGACGGTTCCTATAGCCTGTATATGATGAATGCCAATGGCAAAAACCATAGGAAAATCAGTTTGTTCTCGGGAAACCACACCTCTCCGTCCTGGGCGCCTTAAAAACGGGCGTTTTGAAACGGCTGCCTTAACTTATTGAGAGGGTAAATTTAAATACTTTTTTCACATACCTCTCCCGCATTTTCTCTTGCAAAAGGGAAATGTTTAAGAGTAAATAAGCACTGCAAGGAATTGATCATTAAGACAGCTTTGAATATGAACTTTAGCTTTCAGGAGGATATTGAACAATGAGAAAAAAAATGATCACTGGCTTGAATGTCCTGGCGGTTGTATGTTTGACCCTTTTCGTGATGGCAGCCTGTGCAAAAAAGCAGGTTCAGGTTTCACCCACAACACCCTATGACGTATCGGTAACCGAAGAAGCCGTGGGAATTGAGTCCGATTCAGAATTGACAGACGCCGAAGAGATACGCCAAAAAAGGCTCGCGGAACTTCAGGCACAATCAACAGACGTTGTCAGCTCTGATGACATATTTTCTGAAAAAATCTATTTTGGGTTTGACAGATCGGACTTAAATTCCGAAGCCCGGGATATCTTAAAGAAAATAGCGGCTGCGCTTCGCTCAAACCCCTCCTATTCCGTTGACATTGCAGGCCATTGTGATGAAAGGGGTACCATAGAATACAATCTTGCCCTTGGTGAAAGAAGGGCCCGTTCAGCCCAAAAGTTTCTTTCAGCCCTTGGGCTCTCCGGAGACCGTATTTCAACCGTCAGTTACGGTGAAGAAAGACCGATCGATCCAAGAAGCACGGAAGATGCTTGGGCAGAAAACAGGCGCGCCGAGTTTACATTGATTAAGTAAACCCTTGATGGTTCCGTAAAAAGTCAAAAACACCTATAAATCGCCATTCCGGCGAAGGCCGGAATGACGAGAAATGGTGTTTTCTGACATTTTACGTGACCATCCTTCATTGTGATGTGAAAAGATGGGGAAGCGTATTTTGAGTAATAAACTAATTTCTGTGCCGATATGTTTCTTTGTTTTTCTCCTCCTGTTTTCCTCCTGTATCGCCACCCAGCAGGATATTGTGGCTCTGAACCGCCAAATCCAGACCCTGAGTTCACAAGTATACAAACTGGAAGGGGTCCGCGAGAAGCAGGCCGACGTGGGGGCTGAAGTAGACACTGTCAGGCAGGAACTGCAGCGACTGTCAGGCATTCTGGAAGAAAACCGGCATTTGGCTAAACATGCGGTTGAAAGAGACACATTAGAACAGGATATGCTGAATGCCCGCCTGGCCGGGCTGGAGGAAAAAGTAGCACAGCTTTACAAGCAGCTAAACCTGGAACCAAAGCCCGCAACCCAAAGACAGCCCTCAAAAGGGGTCCCCCGGAAAGCAGCCGTGGTAACCCCGCAGCCTCCGGTACGGGAAGAGGCGTTGGCCTCGCCTGAAAAAGCACTGTATCAGGAGGCCCTCGCAACTTACCATGAAGGGAAATATAAAGATGCCATTTCAGGGTTTAAGAATCTCATAAAAATCTACCCCAAGTCCAACCTGGCGGACAATGCGCAATTCTGGATTGGGGAATCATACCTGGCCCTGAAAAAATATGAGCGGGCGATCCAGGCGTATCATGAAGTGATAACAACATATCCCGAAGGAAACAAGGTTCCCAATGCCATGCTCAAGCAGGCACTGGCTTTTATTGAAGCAAAGGACGATGTCGCGGCAAAAATCGTACTGAAAAATCTCATAAAAAAATATCCTGATTCGGACGAAAGTAAGATTGCTGAGGCAAAGCTTAACACACTAAAATAGCGCCAGTTTTAAAGTCAACCAGCCCATCCAAAAAGACGTGACCCGAGACTCATCCCAAAAGCACACCATACCCACCCGTTTTAGAACCAACGAACACGTCACAATGAGCATATTGGCTATCATTGTGGGGTTGGCCGGCGGTTTTGGAGCAATCGGCTTTCGATATCTTATCGATTTTGTCCAGACAATTGCTTATGGATCCGGAGGCAACCTGCTCGACGTCGTACAGTCGCTCCCATGGAATCGCAAGGTGTGGGTTCCGGCGGCCGGAGGCCTGTTAGTCGGCCCTTTAGTCTACTTCCTTGCCAAAGAAGCCAAAGGGCATGGGGTGCCCGAAGTAATGGCGGCGGTTGCCCTAAAAAACGGGGTGATAAGGAAGCGGATCGTCCTCATAAAATCCTTCGCATCAGCCATCTGTATCGGCACCGGAGGCTCCGTAGGTAGGGAAGGTCCCATTGTTCAGATAGGCTCCGGCATTGGTTCAACCCTGGGGCAGGTCCTGAGAGTCTCGGCTGATCGGATGAAAATCCTCGTTGGTTGCGGCGCTGCCGCCGGCATAGCGGCTACGTTTAATGCCCCCATAGCCGGAAGCATGTTCGCTCTTGAAATTATATTGGGCGATTTTGCCCTGGCAACCTTCAGCCCCATTGTAATCTCCGCGGTAGTGGCTACGGCCGTTTGCCGACATTTCCTGGGCGATGTTCCGGCATTTATCGTGCCGCACTATGAACTTGTAAGCGCCTGGGAACTCCCCATATATGCTCTCCTTGGCCTGTTTTGCGCCGTTGTGGCCGTCTCCTTTACAAAAGGCCTTTATAAAATTGAAGACTTGTTCGATGCGTTTAAATTCCCGGAATATCTTAAGGCTGTTTTCGGGGGATTGATCCTGGGTGTTATGGCACTCTATTTCCCACACATTCTGGGTGTGGGTTACGGCGGAATTGACCTTGCTCTCGGTCAGAAACTGGCATGGTGGCTCATGATTCTTTTGGTCCTGTGTAAAATTGTGGCCACATCCATTACCATCGGCTCAGGAGGTTCAGGCGGCATCTTTGCCCCTTCACTCTTCGTGGGAGCCATGGCAGGTGGTTTTTTCGGATCCGTTGCCCATCGCATTCTTCCCGCAGTGACGGCCTCCCCCGGAGCTTACAGCATTGTCGGTATGGGAGCGGTGGTAGCAGGTACCACTCATGGCCCGTTAAGTGCCATATTGATCCTTTTTGAGATGACCGGTAATTATCAAATCATACTTCCTCTCATGATTGCCTGCATCATAAGCAACCTGGCAAGCGGCCAGTTTTTGAAGGACTCCATCTATACCTTAAAACTGGGGAGGCAGGGCGTAAACATCCGGGCGGGAAAGGAGGTCAATGTTTTAAGATCGATCCCTGTAAAGGATGTGATGAATCCGAAGCCGGAAACCATGCCTGAGAATCTGAGCCTGGGACAAGTAACTGAAAAAATAATAAAAAGCAAGTACAACAGTTTTCCTATCGTCGGCGAAGAAAATCATCTTACTGGAATTCTATCATTCATGGATTATCGTAACGCAGCCTTCGATGAAAACCTTAAAGATCTTGTGGTTGCCAAAGACCTCGCAACCCTGGATGTTATTACGGTGTCGCATGACGATAACCTTTACGACGCTCTGGAAAAGATCACTCTTAAGGATTTTGCAGTTTTGCCCGTCGTATCTCCGGATGATCCTTTACGGCTGGTCGGGATTTTGACCAGCAGTGATATCATTGGTGCTTACAACAGGGCGATAACAAAAAAATCCCTTTTTGAAAAAACATAACTGCTCAGGTTGTAAGGTTCACGGTTTCCCGCTTTCGCTTCAGACGGGATCTACGCTTCGCTCCGACAGTCAAGGTTATAAAGCGATGAGCTGAAAAACAAAGACATCGGACGAAAGTCAAAAGATGACCGTCCAACATCGAACATTGAACGTCCAACGTCGAATAAGGTTGTCGCTTTCAGCTGTTTGAGCAAACAGTTAAGGGCCGTTTATTTATAATTGTCCGCCAAAGGCGCACCACGGTTCGACGTTCGATGTTGGACGTTCGATGTTCAGGTTTTAATTGTTATAAATTCTTCTTTCCCTACTGGAATTCATCCCAAGTGACATCCTGAAAGCAGTCAAAACAGCCACATTATTTACCCGATGGGAAAGCCGAGGATATCCCATCTCTCCGATGAGCGGGATCTTCGACCTGCGTTGTCACGGGTTCGCGGGTAATGAGATCAGTTGAGCCTGCGAAATCACGCCATGGCGTTACTTCACCCTTTCCGGTCATGCGCGAAAATTTGAACAATCGAATATCGAATACATGCCTCCGGCTCGTAGAGCCTACGCCTCGGAGAGGATTCCGAATGACGAAGGAAGGACTTTTTGTCAATCATATAAGATAAATATGGCGAAGCAATTCCATCCTTCGTCACTCGTCACTTGTGATTCACTATTCGACTGTTCAATTTCTCTTTACATGGAAGTAAAGTCTAATGGTGCAATTTAAAAAATCTTTAAGTTTTTGACATTGACGTTAGGGATTACATCGCCGGCAAGGGCTATA
>JAFDJF010000342.1 GCA_019307645.1 Deltaproteobacteria bacterium | reverse complement strand
CATCCATTGGATACAAGTGCTTATCTCATACAAATGCTATCCATTTTGACGGGGAATTGAGAATTTAAGAAAAATAGCCCAAAATGAATTCAATTACAACTAAAAACGTAACTGAACCCTGAACCTGAGTAGAGCACCCCTCATCTATTCATAGAGGTTGCCCCTGTCGGCACTGAAATTAAGTTTGTTAAACAGCTTTGTTTCTACCTCCCTGCAGAGATCAAAATTGGCTATGATTGCATTGCAGAGTTCTTCGTGGTTCCTGCCATATCGCTCAAGGATGTAGGTCTGACGATCTTCCAGGCCGACGATCGTGGCATGATTCACGCGTTTGTCCGAATAGAACACGATTTCCTTTTCAGAAAAGCTGCCGTTCAAATTGTAGTTTTTCAACCTGACATGCTCTCCAACGATCTCGGCGATTTCATAAAGATTGTTTTCAAGGCAGATCTGTCTGCCTATTTCAGTATGGTCCTGACCTGAATTCAAAGAGGCCGTCTTGCCAATGTCATGCATCAAGGCACCTGCAGTGGTCTTTTCAACGGAAATGTCTACTCCGGCATCCAGCAGGGTCCTTGCGAGAAAGTGGGCCACTTTGGCAACCACCAGGGAGTGGGCCCTGATATGCTCAAGCATCTTGTACTTATCCATCAGGCGGAAGCAAGTATCAATGGACGGCAACACTTTTTCAGTCCTTGTAAGCGAGGGTATTGATCCGGACACTATGGGCATTCTCAGACACAACCTATCAAGTCCCTTGTTCCCGTTCAAGAAAATTAGACGGAAAAGCCAAAAAAGAAGCTTAATGTAGTGTTGACAAAGCCTTGGGTTTTGGATAACTTTGAGGTCGTTTTCAAAAGGAGCCAAGCCATCGCTAACTTTTCGCAAAACAGCGGCCGGATTACTACGTTCCACATTCTTCAACAGGACCGAAAGCACCTGAGATCCCAGCTCAGGCTTCATTCCAAGTGGAAAAAGACTGCCCTGATTATCCCTCTACTCGCCAGTGAGTACACTGATCCGGCTAATCTGCCTGTACTGCAGAACATTCTCAGGCAACTGAAAAACGTCACCTATGTATCCACAATCATCTTTGGGTTGGATCGGTCTACGGAAAAAGAAGCCCTTTTTCTCAGGGATCTTATCGTTGCTTCCGGGATAAAAAATTATCTTATTCAATGGAACGACGGTCCTGGTTTTGACAGCATTTACAGACAGTTGAATGAGGCAGGATTTAATATCAGTGAACCGGGCAAGGGTAAAAACATGTTCCTGAGTTTTGGAATTGCCATTGCCCTGGGTGCTCAATCCATCGGGTTGGTCGATGCAGATATCCGGACCTTTAGAAGGGAGCAACTGGACCGGCTTCTATATCCGGTGGTTGTTCTGGATTACGACTTTTCAAAGGCATATTATGCCAGGATAGCGGACAGAGAGATTTTTGGACGGGTAAAACGGCTTCTCCTTGATCCCCTCCTGTTTTCCCTCAAAAGAAAATTTACGGAAAGCAAAAAGGAAAAGATGTTGAACCTGATCGAGTTCCTTCTGAGCTTTAATTACCAGCTCTCAGGTGAGGTGGCGTTTCATGTGGACCTCCTGAAAAAAATGCGCTTCGCCACAAATTGGGGGGTGGAGATCTTTACCCTGATCGAGGTTTACCGTAAGGCCTCATCTGCCGCCCAGGTCATGTTCAGCAAAGACCCTTTTGACCACAAACATCAGGATGCCTCATCGAATGATCCGGGAGAAGGCCTGAATCGAATGGCGATTGATATTGTCACAACCCTTATGACTGCAGTGATCATAGAAGAGGGCCTTGAGATATCAGAGACTTTTTTTCGGGACCTGGCCGTCACGTATCAGGCCATTGCTGAAGAACAGGTCAAAAAATATTCGGACGATGCAAGCTTCAGCAATCTCAAGTATAACCGGGACAAAGAAGAATCCCTTATCAGGAATGTATTCCGAAATTCGATCCTTCACGCAGGGGAAGTCCTGGCTGCGCCTTACCGGATATCAGAGAGATTTTTGCGATTCGTCAACTCTCACCCTGAATTCAAACCGTTTCTCGACAAGGGGCTGGCAGAAACAATCTTGAAGGTCGAGCGTAATGCCGAGCAGAAAATTTTCGAAGTGCCTCAGACGGTTTCATGGGAAAGAGTGTCAAATAAGTTGCCCCAGATTTTTTATGATCTGATCGAAGTTGTGGAGGATGAAAAAAGACGTTACTCCTGAGGGGAAAATGCCGGCTATGAAAGGAAATCCCGTTTTACAGGAGTCGGGAGCACCGTTCATTGTTATTTTTTCTGATTTGGACGGTACCTTACTGGATCACGATACTTACGAGTGGGCAGAGGCTAAACCGGCCCTTGATCTGTGCAGAAAACTCGATTTTCCGGTTGTTCTTGTTTCAAGTAAGACCCGGGCCGAAATGGAACCCCTCCGACGCGAGATGTCCATTTCAGATCCCTTCATAACAGAGAACGGTGGGGGCATTTTTTTCCCGAGCACAGTTATGGCGGAGCCGCTTCCCGGCGCCTCTCCTGTTGCCGGCCCGGAGGGGTTGTGGGAATTATCTTTGGGTGTGCCTTATGGGCATTTAGTTAAGACCCTGCAAGAGATCCGTGAAGAATTGGGGTTGAATTTAAAGGGCTTTTCTGACATGGAGATTGATGAGGTTTCCAGTCTCACAGGCCTTGATCCGGAAGCCTCTCGTCTGGCTGTCATGAGGGAGTATGACGAACCATTTGTTATTTCCCATGAGCAGCCTTCGGACATAACCGCCCTTATTGACGCCGCCGGGCAAAGGGGGCTGACAGTTACAACGGGTGGTCGGTTTTTTCATCTACAGGGGGGCAATGACAAAGGACAGTCCATGGAGATGATTGTCTCCTGGTATGAGCGGTCTCGTGGGAGGGTCACTTCGATTGCCCTGGGGGACAGTCCGAATGATTTTTCTATGCTGGAACGTGCTGATTATCCAATCCTTATCCGATCTCGGCGCGATTTTCCGGTGCTCAGGGAAAAGATTCCCCGTCTGACAGTTACCCGTGAGATGGGACCATCAGGCTGGAATTCAGCCATACTGGATTTACTGAAAACCAAAGTGAAGTGTTGAGTTTCCGGCTTGTTTGTTGGAAATCTCCGGCGCTTTTCCGATTGTTTTGCCACCCGTTTGGCATTTCATTTTCAGCATGAATTTGAGCGCTAAACCGGGCAGTTTATTTTTTACCGGGTAAGAAACAGGAGGTTGTTAATGTCTGATACGTTCGAAACCGAGTATAACCCGGAAAATGTTAAATCGGTCGAGATGATCGTATGCATCCCATCTTATAATGAGGCTGACTCCATCAGCTATCCAACGACCCAGGCCGACAAGGGACTGGAAAAATATTTTGGAGACAAAACATCCGTAATTATCAATTGTGACAACAATTCTCCCGATAATACAAAGCAGGCCTTTATTGACACACCAACCAATGCGCCGAAAATCTATGTGTCTACCGCTCCCGGCATAAAGGGAAAAGGAAACAATTTTGCCAATCTTTTTCAAAAGGTGGTTGATCTTAAGGCAGAGGCTGTGGTGGTGGTCGACGCGGATCTGAAAAGCATTACCCCTGAGTGGATCAAACACCTGGGTGAACCGCTCTACAGTGGATTTTCATATGTGGCACCTTTATACATCAGACACAAATATGACGGCACGATTACGAATGGTATTGCCTATCCAATGACCCGGGCCCTGTACGGAAGAAGAGTCCGGCAACCTATTGGCGGTGATTTTGGGTTTAGCGGAGAACTGGGAAAGGCCTATATGGAAGGTAACGGATGGAGCGAGGCTGTGGCATATTTCGGGATCGACATCTGGATGACCACCCTGGCCATCAGTCAGAAGGCCCAGATTTGTCAGGCTTTTTTGGGACGGCCAAAGATCCATCGAACCAAGGATCCGGGAGCACACCTGGGTCCAATGTTCAGAGAAGTCGTGGGAACCATTTTTGCCATGATGAACCATTTTGATTCTTTCTGGACCCATGTCAAATACAGTAGACCCACAGCCATATACGGATTTGGGCTGGGAGAAACAGAAATGCCCCCCGAGGTGAACGTGGACACAGAAAATCTGATGAACAAGTTCCAGGATGGTTTTACAGAAAACAGTGATATCTGGGAGAAGGTTCTAACGGAAGATGTGGTAAAGAAACTCCTGGAGATCAAGGGCATGAAGGAAGCTGAATTTAACTTCCCCACCGATTTGTGGGCGAGAGTGCTGTTCGATACTGCTGTCGCTTACCGGGATGCAGAGATGGATCGGGATATGATGATGGATTCATTG
>JAFDJF010000341.1 GCA_019307645.1 Deltaproteobacteria bacterium | reverse complement strand
CCTAGCGCCCCGTCCCATGAATTATATAAATTGCTTTAATTCAGCGGGTTAGGTGCCTAAATGACGTGGCCCTGGTCATAGCGGTGGAGACCATCTGTTGGTGTTGGCGTCGTACGACCAGCAATCCTGAAGTGCTTTTCTGGAGATGTACAGAGGGTTTTCTGACCAGAGGAGCATCTGTTTGTGGGCTTCATTCAGCTGTTTGAATTTTTCCCCATCCCCGCCCATGTCGGGGTGGTGGATTTTTGCCATTTTTCTGTAGGCGGAGTTTATTTTGACGGCATGACCCTCAGAGCTTAATTCCCCCCTTTTGATGCAAAGGATCTTGAGGCAGGTCGTCTCCTTTGAGGAAAGCCTTGGTTGGGTTTTTCTGTTCGGTTTGATGTCGGACGGATCTATCTCTTTATTGATGCTTTTATCCAGTAAGGTCAGAGAGGCATAGCTTTTTGATTTATTGTTGCCGACCATTTCATACCATTCTCTTCCTGACTGCAGTATAAGGTTTTTCAGATCTTCTGCAGGCTTGTTACCGGCCGTCCTTTTGCATATAAACCTGGAAATCACCTTTGACCATGCAGGAAGTACGTCCAGTATCACGTGGCCGTCCGTGAAAGAAAAGGCTGCATATCTGGTACTAAAGGCCCTGAGTAAACCTTTTGAGAGAGACAGGACCCAATTAATTTTCTGGCGGCATTCATTTGAACAGTAGCGTCTGCGTGATTTTTCCAGTACCGAACCACAGGAAAGGCATGTTACCGATTTAGTCGTTCCTGAAGTCCTGGTGAGCTGCTTGCTGGAGGTTAGGTCTGTTAAAGTCCCCATGGTTTTTCTCATTTATTGCCAACGTCTATCTGCTATCCCCGGTTTTACCGATCAAATGTTCCCAATCCTTAAATGTAATAAATCCTGAATAGTTAGGACATCGCAGGCCGCCTTCAGACCACGAAAAAATAGTCCTCAAAATCCCGATAATTATATATAGAAAAAAGTGAATAATCAAGCAAAGCTTATAACTCTTCCGGCGTAAAGGTCACCACATCATCGATTCTGCTCCTGTCAGCGAATATCATTGCAAGCCTGTCAACGCCCACTGCAACTCCTGCTGCATCAGGCATGTGCTCAAGAGAATTCAAGAAAATCTCAGGCATTGGATAGCATTCTTTGCCAAGGTCGTGTCTCTGCTTACGCTCTTTTTCAAATCTGGCTCTCTGTTCTTTTGTACTGGTTAATTCTGAAAAACCGTTAGCCAGTTCCAACCCGCCCATGTAAATCTCGAATCTCTCGGCAAGTTCAGGATTATCAGGTTTCAGCCGTGCCAGCGCGGCTAAAGAAGCCGGATAATCATACAGAATAACGGGTCCCATTGAAAGCAGATGCGGTTCTACTTCTCGTACCATAACCTCGTCAAAACACCCCTTTTCCAGGGCCTGATCCAGAGTCATGGAGGCATAACCGGCAAAGGCGTCATCCACCGAAATCTTTTTCCACGGTCTTTTAAGGTCAATTTGTCTGCCCTGATAGCTGATTTCCCCCGCCACTCCAAGCTCGTCAGAGACCCGGAGGATCAGTTCCCTGCACTCGTCCATGAGGTCATGATAGTCGATTCCGACCCTGTACCATTCCAGGAGACAGAATTCGGGCAGATGAAGGTCTCCTCTTTCGTTTGCGCGGAAACATTTGCTGATCTGAAATATTTTTGGGAAACCTGATGCCAGCAGCCGCTTCATGCATAATTCTGGAGAAGTGTGCAGATAACCTGCATCCGTGCTGATGGCATCGATGTGAATTTCGGGGGGTGGGGCGGGAATAAGCTGGGGCGTTTCCACTTCCAGGTAGTCTTTTTCAGTAAAGAACCGCCTGATGGTCTGAATCATTCCGGCACGAAGCCACAGAAACTGCTTACGGTAGTCTAACCTCTTTTGCTCGTTCCGAAAAGGATTATTCTTTGACTCGGGTGACATATTCCCCAGTGCGCGTATCTACCGTTATTTTGCTTCCTTCCTCTACAAAGGGCGGGACACGGAGGATATACCCGGTTTCCACTGTGACAGGCTTCGTATCCCCTGAAACGGAATCGCCTTTGACCCATGGATCTGCCCTGGTTATTGTGAGGTCAACAAAGTTTGGCAGAGTAATGCCGATGGCGTTATTTGCGAAAAAAAGCATGGCTACTTCAAGATTATCGGTCAGAAAATTTTTTGCAGTGCCCACCTGGTCGGCAGTGAGGAAGGTCTGATCATAGGTTTCCACATCCATAAAGCAGTATTCATTTTCCTGGCTGTAAAGAAACTGCATCCTGCGTTCTTCTAAGTCTGCACGTTGAAAGGAATCTCCGGACCGGTATGTGTTGTCAAAGATGGCTCCCGAAATCATGTTTTTCAGCTTACAGCGGTAAAGGGACTGGCCTTTCCCCGGTTTGGAGAACTGGAAATCAATAATGACATATGGTTCGTTATCGATTTGAATTTTCAGGCCTTTTCTCAAATCACTGGCATTGTACATATCTTTTCCTTTTTAAAGTTCTAATTCAGAGGCTGTTACAAAATTTTGATGTTAAATAGTGCCTGAATGAAAACTAAGATTTTTCGTCAAGTCACCCTTTCGCAAAGGGGGGAGAACCGCGCTGCCCGAACACTAGGAAGAAAAAGGGTCCGGGTCAAGGGAAAAGGTTTATGGGAACAGAAAAAATGCCGGGGATGCAATTGAGCCACTGCGAACGCCTTTCGATGATACTTTTTAAGGACTCAACGCGGAAACCCTGACTCACGGGATGAAAATACATAGTTCTTGTCTATTAGTGACTACTCAGGTTATAAGGTTCATGGTTCAAGGTTAAAAGAGACGAAGGAAGGGCTCTATTCTTTAGACAAACATCCTGTTCATCCGGTTTTTTGATATGCTAAACGGTTTTGCACACAAAGTTCTGAGAACAGGCTATATCGCTCTGGAAACATGAAGAAAATCCCGATAAAATTGGGTTTAACCGTGAACCGTGAACCCATGAACCCTGAACCTGGGTTACGTCTATCATGCCAATCCTGTCTAATATGAGAATCCTCATAGATTAAGAGGTTGCAAAAAATAGTTGCTGTTCAGGAGGGCAGAAATGTTAACAAAAGGACAGATGGATAAATACTCGGATGTTTTGTTGTGGGGGCTAAAAACTTCGAGAAAGGGGCGTTTCAAAAAAAATGAAGTTGTGCTGATACAATTTGAGCTCCCGGCAATCAAATTGGCAGAGGTTCTCCAAGCCAAGCTCCTGGACATGGGCGTAAACCCGATAATGCGCCTGGGGATGACGCCTGTTATGGAGCACCATTTTTTTGAAAAGGCCAACAACAGTCAGCTCGTCTTCCTGGCACCCGGACAGAAGGAACTGCTGGAAAATCTTAACGGCAGCATCTTTCTCCGTGCCCCTGATTCGCTGACCCATCTCAGCGATATCGATTCGAAGAAAATTGGAAAAACGCTTGTGGCGCAGAAACCCTTGCGCGACATTCTCCGGGAAAGGGAAGAAAAAGGGAGGTATGGCTGGACGCTTTGTACTTTGCCTACAGAAGAGCTTGCAAAACAGGCAAAGCTTTCTGTGAAACAATACTGCAGCCAGATCATCAGGGCGTGCTATCTTGACAAAACCGATCCGGTCCGGGTCTGGAAAACCATTTACAGAGACGCCGCGGTCATTAAGAAATGGATGAACAGCATGGATGTAAATTATTACCATATCGAATCGGAAACCATTGATCTCAGGGTCACACCGGGAGCACATCGAAAATGGGTCGGGATCTCTGGTCACAACATCCCCAGTTTTGAGATATTTATCTCACCGGACTGGAGGGGAACAGAAGGGGTGTACTACTCTGACCAGCCATCTTTTCGGAGCGGCAATTATGTGGAAGGTGTGCGGTTGCTTTTTAAAAAGGGTTCGGTTGCTAAAATAGAGGCGAAAAAAGGTGAAGAGTTTGTAAAAAAACAGCTTTCCATGGATAAAGGTGCCTGCAGGATAGGTGAGTTTTCTTTGACTGACAAAAAGTTTTCCAGGATAAACAAGTTCATGGCCAATACTCTTTATGATGAAAACTTCGGCGGCCGCCATGGAAACTGTCACCTGGCTGTGGGGTCTTCCTATTCAAACACCTATGACGGCGATCCGTCAAAGCTCACAGATGAGGTAAAAA
>JAFDJF010000340.1 GCA_019307645.1 Deltaproteobacteria bacterium | reverse complement strand
ATTAAAATGGATCCCTTTTTCATGGACATATCGGACATGGGCCTCTGCCTCATCCGGATTGATCTGGGGAAGAAGAAATGCAGGCCGAACTCCCCCGATCACATCCGCCGCCAGTTTTCCGTATACCTCCTCCGTATCGGTCCCGGACAGCGCATCGATCAGGTTGTTATCCCAGTTTGTTGATACCCGTAACTTCATAGACTTACTCCCGAATTTTTTTATCGCTGTGGCTTCAGATAGCGGTCGAGCACCACCTGACACTGTCTGAAACTGGCCACTGATCATTCAATGCCGTTTAATTTATGAACGTGCAGTTTGTTACCCTGGCTATTCATTCAACTAGGCTTAAATAAGACCAAATAACGAATAACGATTACATGAACTCCGAATGACGAAGGAAGGAGTTTTTATCAATTATATAAAATAAATAGAGCGAAGCGATTCAATACTTTGTCATTCCTACCCATAGGTCACGTCTTTAGCGTGATTCGATATTCTGCGGTTTAAAATATTTCCCGCATGGTAGCAATCCTGGATACTTGAACATATTGAGAACCCTTAATTTAACGGAATTGAGTGACCAGTATCCAGTATCCAGTAACCAGAAACCAGTGAGTGGAAGCGGAGAAGATGAACACGATTCTGGAAGTTAAGAATCTGATGGTATTTTTTGAAAATGCCCTTGCCTTGAATGACTTCAGCTTTGAGGTCCGTGAAGGAGAAGTGCTGGGAATATTTGGTTCAAATGGCGCCGGGAAGACCACCTTGCTGAACACCATCGCCGGTCTTACGCTTCACCTGAAAATTAAGGAGTCAAGGAAAAGGGGACTGAGGGTCACTGTGCTTGGGAGGATAAACTACAAGGGAAAAGAACTTACCAATTCAAAACCCCAGGAAAGGGTCAAACTCGGCATTGTACTTGCCCGTGAAAGACACCCCGTTTTCCCTGACAGCATTGTGTTGGAAAATCTGAAAATGGGCGGGTACCTGCAAAAACGCAGCGACATTAAACAAAACATTGATTTCGTTTTTTCTGTCTTTCCCGCCTTAAAGGCGCTGAGCAACAGAAGGGCCGGCTTTCTCAGCGGCGGAGAACAACAGATGCTGATCATTGGGATGGCTTTAATGGCAAAGGCCCGGTTGCTCCTGCTAGATGAACCGTTTCTGGGATTGAGCCCCCTGCTGCAGGAACATCTGACTGAGGCGATATTGAATATCCGAAAAAAGGATATAACAGTGCTTGTTGCTGAGCAGTTTGCCAGGCCCCTTCTTCCATATATTGACCGGGGATACATTCTGGAAAACGGAAGCCTTGTCACTAGCGGTACCGGGCCGGAATTGATGGACAACCAGGAAGTAAAGTCAGCCTATTTTGGTGTTTAGCATGAACGAAACTGCTGACAACAAGAGCTATTATGACGCCTTCCGGGCAACTGCCGGCAGAGTCCCTGACAATACGGCCCTCATCTTCCTGGGAAGCAGCATATCATATTCCCGGCTGTTATATTACGTGGAGAACATGGCCGGCGGTCTCCATGGCATAGGCGTAAGAAAGGGTGAAAGGGCCATCATGTATCTTCCCAACGGACCCCAGTGGATCATAACGTGGCTTGCATTACTCAGGCTTAATGCCGTGCCGGTACCTGTTACACCGATTTATACGTCCGTTGATCTTTCATATATTGCCGGCGATTCAGGAGCCGAGACCATAATCGGCATGGATTCAAATTTCGGGTATATCAAGAGAGCCCTGCTTGAGACGCCACTTAAAAGGGCCGTCATCACCACCCTGGACGAACTTCTGCCATGGTGGAAGAGACTTTTTGGCAGGGCATTCAACCGAATTCCCCGGGGGAAGTTTACTCTGGATGAGAATATCTTTAAATTTAAAAAACTGCTCAAGCCGGGTACGTCACTTTCCCCTGAGACTGCCCCTGACAGCCTGGTTGTTATGCTCTACACCGGGGGCACGACAGGGCGCCCAAAAGGGGTGCCCGTTTCGAATGCCCTTTTTCTCCACAGGGCATCCGTAATTAGAGAATTAAGGGAGGTCCTGATCCCGAAAGGAGAAGACATCGTAATTCAGGGCGTGCCGCTTTTTCATATTTTCGGAATGATGCTGGGCGGTGGGAGCCTCCTTTTTGGCGATACCATGGTGGTTTATCCGAATGTCAATTTAGACGCGATCCTGGATCATATTCAACATTACAGGGTAAAAACCCTGTTTGGCGTACCCGCCCTTTTTCGGATGATCCTGGATCATGAAAGGCTGGATCAGTATGACCTGAAATCAATCCGATACATTCTCTCGGCGGGCGATGTTCTGCCGCTCGATACAGAGCAACGGTGGCACAGTAAGTTCGGGACAGACATCATCCAGGGCTACGGTGCGACAGAGACAGGTGCTGCAGTGTCTGTGGGTGAACCGGGAGGTGAAAACATCAAGGGAAGCGCAGGCAAAATCATGCCCTTTCAGAAGGTCAAGGTCGTAAAACCAGACACCCTGGAGACCGTACCGCCTGACCAACCGGGCGAACTGCTGGTGTCTTCCGCCAACATGATAACAGGCTACTGGAACAATCCGGAGGAAACAGCCCGGTGTTTTGTGGAAACAGACGGGAGGCTGTGGTACAGGACCGGGGACATCGTAAAAATAGATGAAAAAGGCCGGCTTTTCTTTCTGGACAGGACCTCGGACATGATTAAACACAAGGGATATAGAATTGCGGCCTCGGAGATAGATGCGGTGCTGATGGATCATCCGACTGTGACAGCCTCATGTGTGGTGGGGGTCCCGGATGAAAAGGTGGGTGAGAGGATCAAGGCATTTGTGGTTCTTAAGGAGGATGTAAGGGGTGCGACAGCGTACGATCTCATAAAATGGTGTCGCCAGAGGCTCCCCGCCTACAAAGTCCCTCAATATGTTGAATTTCGCGATATGCTGCCGAAATCCAAAGTCGGAAAGCTCCTGCGGCGTAAAATGAGAGATGAGGAGCTACGCAAACGACGGACAGTCTCCTAGATACACAGCGGCCTCACTCCAATTTGGCAAAGCGCTAAACTGTTACGGAAAACCTGTTGTCTGCTGCTATGCGATTCGCCAGGTCCTGATACCATTTTCTTCGCGCATCATCATCGTCTTAAATTTTTTCCCGGTCACATTGCCATAGTAACTTGCAGACGGACCGACGATTCTCTTCAGTTTAAAAAGAGATTCCCCTTCCTCAGCAGCTATAAAAACGGAATCATTCACTGCCATTCCGTCCCACGGGTAATTGAACTTTGATTTTACAACCGGGATCTTAACGTCTTTTTCGATCTTATTAATAATCATTTTTTCTCCTTTCATGATCGTTTTTAATTTTTTGATCTCAATTCAAAGACTCCCTTTTTTTGTCCTTTCACAAAGTTCGCAATTTTTTTCCTGCACTCAATATGTCGGCTTTTTTGTCATTAGAATCCCAGCCGGTGGCCCACAAAAAAAGCCCAAACCAGGACAAATAAATTCATCTTGACAAGGGCCTTTACAGGGGCTCCAGCAATAACAACTTCACATTTCCCCTTTTCACTTTCATATCGTCTTTGACCAATCCTAAATCTCAAACTCATCGAAATAGTTAGATTATTCCTTTGGGTTTGAGCTTTCGGATAGAACAAATCAGGCACAAATCTGAGAGCTGCAATGTGAGGTCATTTTTGCGCAAACCCCGAAGCTTAAATACAAATCCTACATGATAAGATCCGGATACATCCGTAAAATAGACGTTAATGAGGCAAACGAGTTTTTTCTTCCACTTCAAGAATATAGGAAAAACACGGTTAAGTGTCAAGTCAAAGCAAAAAAATCGCGCCTGTCGAAGACCCCGCTATGTTGCGCAGGGAAACGTCAAAATCGGCGATAGGTTGCTTATATTCGGAGACTCTGGGCACATTAGTGGGTTACTTGTTTGAAGGACGTGCTCCGCTATATTTCGGCTGTAACTTGACAGCTATCCGACATTACTCTATTGTCTCTCTGCCGAAGAGACGGCCATTTCAACTCCCTTTTTTGGTTTGATTACCATGCTGAAAAAAGATATTTCTCTAAAGATTGAGAATTTTGCTATTAACGGCCGGCTTTTTCTCACCGGAGATGAGGCGCCATATCCTATGGTCTGCGTCTGCCACGGGATCCCCGCCGGCAACCCGCCTGACTC
>JAFDJF010000816.1 GCA_019307645.1 Deltaproteobacteria bacterium | reverse complement strand
GTGAGCCATATTTTTTATTGTTCCAGAACCAACCAAACCTCTGTGATCCCTGCCTGCCCTGTGAAATGCGGAGCCTATTTAACTGGGGTGACTCTGTGAGAGACTAAAGTACTTCAAGGAAGATAAAAAACTGGGGAGCGTTTGGAACTTAAGGTTTTATTGGAAGAGCATGGAGAAAGTAGCAAAGTAGATTTAAATACGGTCAGAGAAAGAGCAGAGGAATTAGTGAAACTGGGATTTGGTATCGCAGACGCTGCCCACGTCGCATTTGCAGAGGCCAATAATGCCGAATTCATAACATGTGATGACAAGTTGGCCAAAAAGTGTAAAAATCAAAAGATCAAAGTATGGACTGGAGGGCCTCTTGGCTTTTGCGAAAAGGAGGGATTAAGATGAAATATATAAAGCAGTTAAATGAAGAGATATTGATTGAAAAGGCTGCAAGGATTCTATTTCAAGAACTAGGGCCGGTGGAAACCCTGCGGTTTTTGAATATCCCAAGAAAAAAGAGGATGGAGAGTGTTAAAAGGCACCGTGCATGGCAAGAAGGGTTAACTAAAAATCAATTTTTTGATGAGGTTTTTAGAGAAAGAACTGGCAAGGAAGGTAGACCTGGTGTTTGAGCATTCTTTAAAACATTTGCCGTATTTCTCGTTTTACCCCCATTTCTTACAAGTTGCAGATACCCAACAGATAATTGAGAAAAACAGCGTAACCCGTGAAACCCGTGCCTAATCCAAAGAAATCTATTATTTACCCACAGCGTAACCCGTGAAATCCGTGCCAAAAAAACATTCACTAAAACCATGCACCCTCCTTCCGATCTTGATAATTTATTGAATATGTGATAAAAAATAGATTATGGAACCTAAAGAACTTATTGATGAAATTAACAACATCGTGGAACAAATCATCCAAAGGTATAAGCCGTTAAAAATCATTCTGTTTGGTTCTGCCGGACGGGGAGAATATGATAAAGTTAATGACTTGGATTTTCTTATATTAAAGGAAGATGTTCCTTCTTATGGCCTTGACAGAATGCGTGAACTGGATGAGCTAATTGATAGAAGCGTTGCTGCTGATATGCTTGTATACCGACCTGATGAATTCGAGGACCGTGTTAAATTAGGCGACCCATTTATTAAGACTATTCTTAAAGAAGGCCGTGTTCTTTATGGTTGATTCCCGAGTAATTGATGAATGGCTTGCAAAAGCAGACGAGGATTTCGAGTTTGCTGTTGCTTGCAAAAGCAGACGAGGATTTCGAGTTTGCTGTTTCAGTTATAAAAGATAGCAAGTTCTATGCTCAAATTTGTTTTCATTTTCATCAGGCTGCTGAGAAGTATTTAAAGTCGCTCATAATTGCCTGGGAATTTGAATTCAAGAAAATTCATGATTTGCCTGTGCTTTTGAAAACTTGCCTAGCCAAAGACGATAGCCTACACATACTCCTGAATGATTGTAAGTTTCTAAATCGATTCTATATTGATACGCGATATCCGGTCCATTGGCCGACTCATTATACCAAAGAAGAAGCTCTTAAAGCAAAAATCTCTGCAGAGCACATCCGAGATGTGGTAAAGGAGACCCTCAAATAGAATTCTCTTTTCCCCCGTCCATGCCCTCTCTGGTAAAAACAGCGTAACCCGTGAAATCCGTGTCAAAAAGTTGGAAGCGCAACCTCCCCCATTAGAATATTTCTCCAAACTCCGTGCCTTTGTGTCTCCGTGTGAGCCATGTTTTTTATTGTTCCAAAACCAACCAAACCTCTGTGATCCCTGCCTGCCCTGTGAAATGCGGAGCCTATTTAACTGGGGTGACTCTGTGAGAGACTAAAGTACTTCAAGGAAGATAAAGAAATCTATTTTTAAAAACAGTGTAACCCGTGAAATCCGTGCCAAAAAAATAAAACATTTACTGAAATCATCCCAGGGAACAAAACTTAAGAACTTAACAGCGTCCCGCTTTTCTCACGTGTGGAAGGAATTAATAAAATGAAAACTATAAAATATGTGGTTTATAGGGAAGGCAAATATTATGTATCACAGTGTCTGAATGTTGATTT
>JAFDJF010000339.1 GCA_019307645.1 Deltaproteobacteria bacterium | reverse complement strand
GGAATATTCTGAGAAATCACTATGATAACCAGCGCCCCAAAAAGAATTGCAGCCAACCATTTTATATGTCTCACTTATCACCTCCGGAATTATGTTTGACCGATTAACAACGCAGAATAAGCCTTTGATATCCCTCTAAAGAATATTTTTGTGGCATGTCATCACAATTCGTAACTACTCAGGTTCAAGGGTTCACGGTTCAGGGTTCAAGGTTAAAGCGATGAACCCTGAACCCAACAACCTGAGTAGTTACCACAATTCAATAATTTCCCCGCGAATGGAATCCTCCAGGTCCAAAACCCCCAGGGAATGCAAACCGGCAGAAGAGAAACCGGTCGCCGTCCCCGGATTAAAAAAAAGGACTCCCTCTCTTACATGATTTGCGGCCTGGTGTGAATGACCGTAGATAATGATATCCACTGCCTCAAACTCGGAACGGATGCGACCTTCAAGACCCTCGGAAGAACCCCAGCCATGAATGAGCCCAAACCGATAACCGCCTATTTCTATAACCCTTCTTGCAGGAAGCAGATTCTGCACATCAAGGGGATCCATGTTTCCGCTTACCCCGTAGAAATGCTTTCTCCCCAGGAAATCAACAACCTCAGTTGACACAACATCACCCGCATGTAGGATGAGGTCCTTGTCAGACAAGTAGGTATCGTAGATTTCCCTGAATTCTTTTGTCACCCCGTGGAGGTGTGTGTCTGATAAAACTCCGACTTTCATTCCTCAACCTGATACCTTTGAAAAACGCCCCTTTTTGCGCGAACCCTTAGACTCAAAATTTAATCCTCGAAATATTCCGTATATTCCTGTGGTTAAATTTTTTGTCTTCTTTGAACTTGAACAAAAATTGACATTTTCAAAGGTCTCAATCTGATCAACGACCTCTTTTTGGGGCAGAATTATATCAAGATTCCAGAAAAACACAAGATATAATCCGGCGATCCTGCAAAATCATTTGACTGACAGACTTCCCTTGTGTATTTCAAAAACAATTATTCAGTCACAAAAGAACTGATATCTGATTCCTGAATCGAGGTGGAAATAATGCCGATATATGAGTTTTACTGCAGAGAATGCCATATGATCTTCAATTTTTTCTCCAAATCCGTGAACACAAAAAAAAGTCCAGTGTGCCCCAGATGCCGAAAAATCAAACTGGACCGTCGCATGTCTGTCTTTGCAACGCCCAAAAATCGAAGTGAAGATGATGAGATGCCATTGCCGGACTTTGATGAGAGCAAAATGGAGAAGGCGATGAGTCTCCTTGAAAAAGAGATTGAACATGTGGACGAAAATGATCCCAGGCAGACCGCGAACCTGATGCGTAAATTGACAGACATGACCGGACTAGACCTGGGTGCCGGCATGGAAGAGGCTCTTCAAAGGATGGAAGCAGGGGAAAATCCGGAGACAATAGAGGCGGAAATGGGAGATATCCTTGAAGAGGAGGAACCGTTTTCCCTGAAAAAGAAGCTTCTAAAGGCTTCAAAATATCGCCCGCCCAGAGTGGACGAAACCCTTTATGATCTGTAACTGCTCAGGTAGATAGGCTATAGGCATTTAGGTTGTGAGGTACCGCAGGAAGGAAACATGCGTGATCATACGTAACTCAGAGCGTGACTACTCACGTAGTCAGGCTGAAGGTGTTTAAACTGAAGTCTGAAGGGGAAAAAACTGGAAATTTTCTTCCATAAATAACGCAGAATAATACAGTAATAGGAGCCCCATGTGTATCACGTTCAATCCTTTACTAACAGCCTACAGTCTACAGCCTAAGCAACCTATACTAACAGCCTTCAGCCTAACCAACCTGCACAGTTACAGATCCACAAGTTCGATCTGGCCCCAAGCGGCAATCCTGTCATCAACAATAACTACTCCGCCAACAATCCCCTCAATCTGACCCGCCCAGGCGGCAACTGTTTCAAGGTCCTTTTTTCTCTTTACTCTGTTCCCTAGAGCAGTTGCAGCTCCGTCAGCAAGCGCTGCAGAAGGAGACAGCAGACAGGCCACGTCTGCGATTCCCAGGCTCAGCGAATGGCCCACCTTTGCCGATGAAGAACAAACCCCCAGGGGCATCTGTTTTACAGGAATTTTAAGTCCCAATCTCTCACTCAGAGGTGATGCGCCGGCAAAAATAGAGACTGTTGCAGGGCGATTGGTCTTGAGGAATATATCTCCTCCGTTCTCGACAATGACCTGGTCCGTAAACCGAAGCAGACCGCCGGCCACATACTGTGCCACTGCACCGGCCACCGAGGCCATTGGGCCGACACCGATTCCTTTTGTGGCGCCAATCATTTCTCTTACAATGGGAGGGGCATAAGGGTCTTCTTGTTGGGGGGACAGGGTGACTGCAAATTCAGGGTTAACCTTTATATAAGCTTCAAGCTGTTGTCTGCAGCCAAATATCAGGTCCCTGGTTTCCTTTTCCAGGTTCAGGTCGGCGCTGACCCACAAATCGGTTTCCTTAACCGCCATATGAAAAGAGACGAGATCACTTGTATTGACCTTTCTTCTGTATGTGCGCTCTTCATATGGCGACATATCGAATCCCTCACGCCATCAACTCCTGATAGGCATCCTGGATCTCTTTGAAACGTCTTTCAGCAAGTTCTTTGAATTCCTCACCCAGATGATTCACCCGGTCCGGATGATATTTGCCGGCAAGTCTTCGATAGGCTTTCTTTATCTCTTCTCTGGAGGCATTCTTTTCAACCCCAAGCACCGCGTAGGGTGTTTTTGCAGACTCCTGTTCGCCGGAATGATATTCTGCTTGAGAGTAAGCATCTCCCCTGCCCTCTTCTCCGCTTCTTTCCGAATGGGATTCCCTGTTTTTCTCATCAGAGCCGTCGTGCCTCTCATGTCGCTTCCTGTAAACAAAAAAATACCACCACAGGAGAAACAGAATGATGAGGTCGTCGATCCAGCCCAGTCCGACAAAAAAATCCGGGAAAAGGTCATAAGGACAAACCACATACAGCAATACCAGTATTGGTAAAAAGAATTTCATGGTACCCAGCCAGGAGGCTGTCCGAGAATGCCCTTTTGATTTCGCCAAAAAGCGGCTCAAGCCCACCCTTCGGGCGGGTCCCGGAAGCCCAAACTCTTCGCATGCCTGTGCGTTGCACGCAGACAGGTCATGTTCAAAAAATTATTCTCGGACAGCCTCCTGGTTCCCCTCAGGATTTCAGCTTTTCAGCCTCTTTTATGAGTTCTTCGCCAAAACTATCAAGAAAGGTGTCCAAGTCCTCTTTCCAGTCAACCATAACGTTGACTCCCTGTTTTTTTAATAACCTGTTTTCCAACAGACAATTTGCCGGTCTCCTGGCAGGATAATCCAGGTCTTTTAAGCTGTAGGGTTCAATTGAGGCCTTTATTCCTAATTTTTTCAGGATATATTCGGCATATTCAAACGGACTGCAATGTCCCTGTGCCGTGGCATGATATGTTCCAATCCCATCGCCATGCAGGAGTTCTCTGATTTGCAGGGCAAGCCGGTAGGCCCAGGTGGGTGACACAAACTGGTCATTCACGACCTTTAACACTTCCGACTTCTTTTTCACAGCCTGGTTCAAAATGGACTTCACGAAGTTTCTGCCATTGACGCCATACAACCATGAAGAACGAATGATAATATAATTTGGAGAGTTCTCCCGAACGGCGGTCTCACTTTCCATCTTGCTAACCCCGTAAGCAGACAGCGGATTTGGAGTGTCATCCTCAAAATAGGGCTGCGGTACCATTTTATGCCCGTCAAAAACATAATCGCTCGAAATATGAATCAGTTTGCACTCAAACCTGGCACAACACTGGGCCAGATTCCTTGGTCCTTCAACATTTGTTTTTCTGACTGTAAAAGTTTCCTTTTCACAGGCATCCACATCCGTAAACGCAGCGCAGTTCAAGACCACGTCGGGGGAAACATCCTGGAGATTATCAATAACTCCGTCCCAACTGATAATGTCCATCTCGTTTTTGCCCGGCGTGACGACTTCATGCTCTTCACCAAGGATATTTTTGCATTCACTACCCAACATACCTGTGCTTCCTGTTATGAGTATTTTCATTTGCAGCTGCCCCCAAACATTCTATTTAGTGTCTGAACGAAAACTAGGATTTTTCGTCGAGATCAAGGCGGGCGAATATTTTAACCGCAGGAATATATTGGAATATTTCGAGGATTAAAATTTGAGCCCAACGCAGATA
>JAFDJF010000016.1 GCA_019307645.1 Deltaproteobacteria bacterium | reverse complement strand
CCATAATTGAAAATCTGTAATGCCTGGAACCCGTTTCTTGTGTTCACACCCTAAAAATCAACCTTTACACTATTTGAATCCAGGACCCGGGCATATATCCCTTTGTTTGAGTCAATATTTTCGACTCTGACCATGTCGCCTTTTCTTCCTCTTTCTTTGACTTTTCCAAGGGTTGTTATCTTCAACCCGTCAGATTCGGCAATGATCAATACAATATCGCCCCTCTTTACCAAGGGGGGAAGCTCTACGAGATCGGGTCTCAAAACCACATGCGAATCAATCGCCCGTTTTGCTCGTTTACCCAGAACTTCTTCACGGCGTGTGATAACACTGGACGACAACTCTGCTAAATTCATGCTTACCAAATGAATGTCATCTTCGGTTATCATCCTGTATCTTCCCAGAGGTCTTTTTGTTACAACGACTTCTGTAAAGACTGCTATACTGACAGAAACCCATACTTTCTTTATAAATCGACCATTTACTGAGAAATCTACGGAAAGCAGTGTCGTTCCCAATAATTCCGTTTTTCTGGGTCGCACAACCTTATAGGCGATGTCCCCTTTGGGGAGAATTACTTTGTTGTTAACTCGAATGTCATTTATCTTTACTTTATTTTTTTCCCATGGGAGTGTTTTCTCTAAAAAAGTCAATATGATTTTCTCGATATTTTCACTAGAAATTTCAATGGTACTCCTTGTAACTACGGCGTTTTCGGGAACGATGATGTTGATTTGAGACAGAGCAATGCTGTTTTTTTTCAAACAAATGAGAATTCGGTCTCTGTCGATCTTTTTAATTTTTCCCGGCAAGGGAGCGCTTCCGATGGATATCTTTTCAATTTTTTGAACCAGCTCGCGGTCATCTCCACTGATATCGGCAACCTCACCCAGATATATCTCAGCGCTCTCTATTTCCGCTTTTTCGAATGTTCTGATATTTATTACGTCTGCAGCACATATTTGCCCTGACAATATCATCAGCATGAAGATGAATGCAGAGAAGCACGTGGATAAATTAGCTGAAAATGTTCGAATGTTCATTTGATATCTCCTGCTCCTGCCCACCATAATTAATCATCTGTTTGTCTTTCATTACCCATCACTTGTTGTTTTCATGAGTTACCGCTTAAGGTTATTTGCTATCTGAAGCATTTCATCTGCTGCCTGAATGGATTTGCTGTTAATCTCATAGGCTCTCTGAGCAGTGATCAAATTGACCATCTCTTCCACAACACTTACGTTAGACATCTCGAGAAATCCCTGGGCCAGAGTGCCGAAACCGTCTTCCCCCGCAATACCCGTAATGACATCTCCTGAGGCTGATGTTGGAAGAAACAGGTTTCTGCCGATGCTGTTTAACCCGGCAGGGTTTATAAACCTGGCAAGTTGAATGGTTCCAACCTCGGTAGCCTGGTTTTCTCCCGCCTGGCGGACCGAGACAGTACCGTCTGTTCCAATGGAGATCTGCATACTGTCATCGGGAATAGAGATTTCCGGCTCCATAAAATAGCCGTCTGATGTGACAATCCGTCCCTCGCTGTCCAGCTTGAAAGCCCCTGCCCTGGAATATGCTGTCTCACCATCAGGCATTGTGACTTGGAAGAAACCCTCTCCTTCGATAGCAATATCCAATTCGTTTTTTGTCTGCTTGTACTCTCCCTGTATGAAAATCTTCTGCACGGCTGCAGGCCTGGTTCCATGGCCCAGCTGAATTCCGGTAGGGACTTCGGTAGTAGATGAGGAAGGCGCTCCGGCTAACCGGAGGGTCTCATATAATAAATCCTGAAAATCAGCGCGACTTCTTTTAAAGCCGGTTGTATTTATGTTTGCCAGGTTGTTAGAAAGAACGTCAATGTTCAATTGCTGAGCCTGCATCCCCGACGCTGCTGTCCATAGACTTCTTAACATTGTAACCCCCTACTTATTGAGTATCCATTTTGAAGTTGTAAGCCTCAAATATTTTGCGGTCGATTCAGTGCCGTTTAAAGCACACGCCCCACTTCATTGATCGATTCTGAAACGACTTCATCCATTGACCTGATAACTTTCTGATATGATTCAAAGGCCCGATGCACTTCAATCATCTCAGTCATAACCTTTATAGGATCCACATTAGAGAGTTCAATAGAACCCTGGCTCACCTTAACTCCATCCGCCTCAGTTGGTGTTAGTGCCGGATCAGCGGGAATGAATAATGAACCCCCTGCTTTGATTAGAGAATAAGGCGGGTCGAAATCAACCAATTTCAGAGTATCGCCACGTGTCCCGTCCACCGAAATGTTTCCTTTCTCATCGACAGTAACATTTTTGCCATTGATTTTTATGTTGCCTCCGCCATTCCCCAGAACAGTCAGGCCATCCTGCGTGACAAGTTCGCCCTCTCCATTGAGTTTGAAATTTCCTTTTCTGGTGTATTGTTCAACACCTGCTGGTGTCTCTACGCAAAAGAAACCGTTTCCTTCAAGGGCAAAATCAAGGCTGTTTCCGGTTTGTCTGATTGAACCCTGGGAAAAGTTTATTTTGGTTCCTTCAAATTTCACATGATCGTTAACTGGAAGGTAGGGGAACACCGTTAAAGGTTCTTCTGAATCCAGTAAATCAGGATCGGGGCTGGTAATTCGATTCTGATACCCCGACATATAATTACTGAAAACAGATCGGTCTTCCTTAAAACCTATTGTTTCGATATTAGCAAGATTGTTGGAAAGTACCTCCAGCCTCATTTCCTGAACTAACGCTCCGGAAGCAGCGACGTAAATTGCTTCATCCCCCATGGCCAAATCTCCAGACTGTATCTTTAATTAATTGCAATTTGACTGCGCTTGCAGACAAGAAGATCCGTTTCAATAATCCCCTGTTTGACATTAGATGCAAAAGACATACCAGGATCGAATATGAAATATTTCATCTGGCTTTTTCTTGTGTCCCACATGCAAAACAATGCTTAACTTGATTAAGTGTGTGATTTGATATAATATTAATGTCATTTCAAATGTGCTAGTCCGAACTCCTGAGATGACTGAAAATTTATTCTTTATCATTAATCAGTCTGCGGTTGGGTAATTCTTGCCACTAATCCCCCATAATTGCCTACAAGATCCAATTGGTGTCCATCCATAAATGGCTATTTTGTCCAATCTCTGCGTCATGCTCAAATTTTAATCCTCAAAATATTGCATTATATTCCTGTGGTTAAAATTTTAGCATTCCTTGACCTTGAACAAAATATCTCATTTCTGGACGGACACCAGCTAAGGGTTCGCGCAAAAAGAAATTCTATGAAAATGCTCGAAGCCTTTCAGGATTTTCATGGGCTTTCTTTCTCAGTTTGATTAGGAGTTCAATCTCTCCCCTTGGTATTTTAACTTTCTCTGATATTTTTTTTGTTGTCATACCTGAATCTGATAGCTTTACAACTTCCCTATACTTGTCTCCCGTTTCAGATTTTCGATGGGTTATTATATTGTTTTTCCGCATTCGCATTCTTTTGTCTTCATTGAAATTAGGTCCTAAGAGGAGTTTTTTTGCCTTTCCTAATTCCCCCCTTTCTATGAATGCCCACAGCAGTTGCCGTTCGCCTAAAATAGCATCAGAAATTCTTTTAAACGGCAGCTTCAGCTGTTGCCTGGCCATTTGGACGAACATCTCCTCACCGAAAGATTTTAAATTCCTGTTTGCGCCTTTTTTGAGGGTTTCATGTGTGCCTTTATTTTTGTTTCTAATAAGATGCAGCATCGTTATACCCCAAAAGCATATGCCCGTAATATTAAGCAATACCCCCCAGAATTCTATTTTTAAATAATCCATCGTCAACTCCTGTTTCCGGATTAGGCTGTATGGTGCTAAGGGCTCGCGCAAAAATGTGAATTTATTTTTGCGCGAACCCTAAGCTCGGTGTGCGGTAGTCAAAACCAGCTTCTCAAACAACGATATCAATCCGTTTCATACACTTGTTTTCAGTTTCAGATTTTGTTGTTTCATGACCTGAATGATCATCACTTCCGGCCTTTCTTTTCTTCTGCTTATTAATATATGATTCCTTATCATTATTCAGGCGCCACTCTTCCTCATTATTCCTTTCGTCTTCATCCTTCTCTTTTTCAAGATGCCGTTTAAAGTTTCTGTCCCGGGTATGCCCATGCTTTTTCTCCAGGGCCTTTATCTTTGATGCAGAAGAGGCAGGGAATAATATTTTTTGCAGATTTATATTATCAACCATAACCGTCAGCGCCTGACCCGGCGTTTTAAAAATACACCGATTTGCCCTTAAACAAAAAACAGTTAATCTCCAATTAGCTTTTCCTTCCTGAGTTTCCCCCTTAGATGAATAATTGCCTGGGAATGAATCTGAGAGACTCTTGATTCCGTAATCTCCAGAACTTTTCCAATCTCTTTCATGGTCAATTCGTCCCAGTAGTAAAGAGAAACTACCATTCTTTCCTTTTCCGACAATTGTTCAATTGCAGTGGCAATCGCTTTTCCTATTTCCTTCAGTCTTGTCAGCGAAAGTGCATCATTAATCTCACCGCCAACCAAATAACCCAAAACGTCGGCACGTTCTTCCTTGGAACAGTAACCAATTTCTTCAAAACTGAGGAAGGACATGCTTGACATTCTTTTAACCTGATAAAAGTCATCCAGACTCAAGCCTAACTCTTCTGCAACTTTTTCATCACTAACAGAACCACCTGTTTGCTGCTCAAGTCGTGAATAGACCTTCTCATATTCACGAAGTTTTTTTCTGGTTGATCTGGAATGAAAGTCCCTCGATCGCAATTCGCTTAAAACAGCTCCGCGAATCCGAAAAGATGCATAGGTCATAAACTTATTGTCTCTTGCGGGATCAAATCGTTCCACTGCTTCAATCAGTCCAATAATTCCTGCATTAATCAGATCCTCTGTGTCAACATTCGGCGGAAGATGAACCGCAATCCTGTGAACGATACGTTTAACATAGGGGAGATATTCCGTTATCAACTGATCTCTTGATGGATAGTCTTGCTTCTCAGAAACCATAATTTGTTCTTGTGCAGTTTCCATAATTAAAAGTCATTCCTTAAAAGGTATTTCCAGATAAAATTCGTTTCGCCCTCCGGGTATGTTTGAACCGTCGAATTGCAGATGTTTTTTGCCAACGTGACAAAACATTTGCTTGCAGCGGTATCCGGCATGATCTCGCTGACGATTTTTTGTCTCCTCACGCTTTTCGTTACATTCTTATCGATTAAAATATGTCCCATATATTCGAGAGTTATGTCCAGGAATCGATCTGCAACCAGGCTTAGCTGTCGAAAAACTTCACGGGACTCTTCGCTGTTTTCTGCCAGATTAACAATCAATTTGAAATTCTTCTGTGAATACTTCAGAGAAAGTACTTTCATTAATGCATAGCCGTCAGTAATTGAAGTGGGTTCCGGAGACACAACAACCATTATTTCCTGTGCGGTCGTATTGAAATACATTACATTGGAAGAAATGCCTGCCGCTGTGTCAATCAACAGAATATCATATGTATGCAGAAGGGAATCAAGTTCTGTCAGAAACCGGATGCCCTGTTCTTTTGTCAGATTTGTGAGCTCCTGGATTCCCGAGGATGCGGGAAGTATGGAGATACCTCCCGGGCCCTTAACTGTGATTTCATTTATCGTCTTTTCCCCCATCATAACATGAGAAAAATTGTACTTCGGGGCAAGCCCCAACAAAACATCAAGATTCGCCAATCCTAAATCAGCATCAAGAATGAGGACTTTTTTGCCCAGCCGGCTTAGAGAAAACCCAAGGTTTGCTACGATATTCGTTTTTCCCACACCTCCCTTTCCACTGGTTATGGAAATCACCCTGGTGTTTGAGTTACGCTTTTTAAAATCCTCTTCAACTGCCCTCCCCTTTTTTGCTGAAATTCGATTTGTCAAACTGACAACCTTGTTAGAGGCATTTTTCTGTTTCATTATCACTCTCTTTTCATATTTTAAAAACTAATAGCGATAGCTGTTGAATTTCTTTTCACCATAAACATTTGGATGCACGATATATCTGCGAGCGTTTTCAAAACCGTTTTCATTGGAATATGTTCCAGATTCATCATCAGTTCCCGTCAATTTATTTTCAAACTCAATTATGTTGCGGGCCAATTCTTCTGGAGAGCCTATCAAATAATTTTTGTTATCTTTCTCATTAAACAGCAGGTCCGCCAGCTTCTCAATTTTTGCAGCTTCAATATTCTCAGGAACCTGCTGGCCATTGGTAAAATAGGAAACGGGTATCTTCGATCGGTACAATTGGTTAAGTATGCTTCCGTAGGTAATAGCTTCGTCCAGTTTCGTGAACATCAGTCTGCTGATATTAAACACCCCATACTTTTTCACAACATCACTGAGGGTCTTATCATTTGTACCGGCACTCAATACCAGTTGGAATTCAACATCATGGACCCTGGTAAAAATATCATGGAGCTCATTTAGCTGATCCTGGTTTGTCTGGCTAATACCCGGAGTGTCTATAAAAATCAGGTCATATTTGTTCAGCTTTTCAACATACCTTTTAAGTTCTGTTTTACTGGAAGCAGCCTTCAAGGGGACGCCGATGATCTTTGCATAAATTTTTAGCTGCTCAATTGCACCGATTCGATTTTCATCCAATGTAATCAGTGCGACATGCTTTTTTTCCTCTCTTGTCTTAGCAGCCGCAGCCAACTTTGCAATGGTGGTGGTCTTCCCGACTCCTGTTGAACCAATAAAGGCAACCAACTTTTGTTTTTCTCTTGCAATTTTTACCGGGCTGGCAAAAATACCATTTTCATTAAGAACATGAACCAAACATTGCTTGAAGCCTTTTTTATAAAGGGGACTGTTTGTTATTAAGAATTGACTCACTTCTCTTGTTAATTTCAATGCAACTGTTTCGTCCACATCCTGGTCCAGCATCTGATGATATGCAGAGTATAATCTTTTAGAATCTCTATTTTTTTCATGGACTTTCCGGGCAGAGGAACTTTTTCTTTTGTCAAAACGCCTGGTACCTTCGCGAAGAGAACTGATAAAGCTTTTTTTTCTTCTTGCAGAGGCAAAATCAGAACGATCGTACTGCCGGTCACGATATTTTGCATATTGCCCCGCAGAATTGTTAACATTCATATTGGCGGGTTGTACATCTGTCGCTGCGGTTACTTCGACTCCGTTCCCTCTGGATAAGCCAAGAATACTCTTTCCATTTTCTATCTTCCTGACAGAAAGGATTACGGCATCGGCCCCGAACTCCTGTTTGATTAACCTTAAAGCTTCTGACATATTTTGTGCTTCAAATTTCTTAATCTGCATCTGACAGCCCCACTGTTCCTAAAGATTGAATCTTTGCATTATTGACAATATCATTATAAGAAAGCACAACCAGATTAGGAATAAAACGATCTAGAAATTTCTTGAAATGCGATCTGATCTGCGCGGAACACAAGATAATCGGTTGTTGGTTAAGAGAAGAAATGTGTTCAATTCTTTTTGCAAGAGAATTCATTATGTTTTGTGCATCGTTGGGTTCCATAGCCATAAAACTGCCTTGATCAGTCTTCTGAATCGAGTCTGAAATAGTTTTCTCAACGTCCTGGGCCAGGGATATTATTGGAATTTCTCCTCCATCAGTTTGATAGAGATTGGTAATGGTTCTTGCCATCGCCTGACGAACATGCTCTGTCAATGCATCAATGTCCTTTGTCATTGGCGCCCAGTCTCCTAACGACTCCATTATGGTAAGAAGGTCACGGACAGGGATCTGTTCTCTCAGAAGGTTCTGTAAAACCTTGACAACGCCACCAAGTGGCAGCAAATTCGGGACCAGTTCCTCTACCACTTTTGGGTAAGAGCTTTTGAGATTGTCCAGCAGCTTCTGCACTTCCTGTCTTCCCACTAATTCATGTGCGTTACATTTAATCACATCCGAGAGATGTGTGATTAAAATTGTTGACAAATCAACAACAGTATATCCCTTGGCCAATGCCTCTTCTTTTATCGCCTTTCTGATCCAAAAGGCGGGAAGACCAAAAGTGGGCTCCACTGTAGGTATTCCATCAATCGGTCCTTCAGCGCCTCCCGGATCCATGGCCAAATGGTAGTTAATCATCAATTCACCTTTTCCTACCTCATTTCCTTTTAATAATATAGCGTACCCCCCCGACTTCAATTGAATGTTGTCCTGTATGTGAATTGGGGGAACGATTATGCCGATTTCCTGGGCGATCTGACGCCTGGTTGACTTGATGCGATCCAACAATTCGCCATTCTGTTGAACATCCACAAGCGGTATGAGACCGTAGCCGACTTCCAAAGACAGGATGTCTAGAGGTGGAAGAGAATCGAAACTTTCCACTGGCCGAGCTTCTGCCTGCATCTTTTTTTCTTCTTCATCTTTTTCAAAACGTGCCTTTTCAGCCTGTATTATCAGATAGGCAATACTGCCTGTGAGGATTGAAAGTATGATAAATGGGAGGGTTGGAAGCCCCGGGACCAAAGCAAATGCAAAAAGCACTGCTGCAGCAATTGCGATAGCTCGAGGTTGCATTAGAAGCTGAGATGCTATAGTGCTGCCCAGCCGTGAATCAGTACCGGCACGACTCAATACAATGCCCGCTGAGGTTGAGATAATCAGCGCAGGAATTTGAGTGACCAGTCCGTCTCCAACGGTTAACAGAGTGTAATTTTGGGCCGCATCTCCAAAACTCATTTTATTCTGCAGAACTCCGATCGCAAGCCCGCCAATAATGTTTATCAGGGTGATAATTATTCCTGCTATGGCGTCTCCCTTTACAAATTTGCTTGCACCGTCCATGGCGCCGTAAAAATCTGCTTCCTGGGAAATCACAAGTCTCCTTGCTTTTGCTTCCTTCTCATCTATTAAACCTGCATTCAGATCAGCATCGATGCTCATTTGTTTGCCGGGCATGCTGTCCAGAGTAAAACGCGCTGCCACTTCACCGATTCTTCCGGAGCCTTTTGTGATAACCACCAGATTAATAATAACCAGGACTAAAAATATGATACATCCTACTACATAGTTTCCGCCCACCACAAAGTTCCCAAAAGCCTTGATTACCTTTCCGGCTGCCATGGTTCCCTCATTCCCATGGAGAAGGATTATTCGTGTTGAGGCGACATTCAAAGATAGACGGAACAACGTCGCGAGCAAAAGAATTGAAGGAAATGATGATAGATCAAGGGGATTCAGAATATACATTGAAACAAGAAGAATAATAATGGCGAATGTTATATTGAAAGTTAAAAGCAGATCCAGCAACATCGTAGGAATAGGAATTACCATCAGGATCACAATCCCAACAACCCCCAATGCGACCAACATCTCGCTGTTTTTTTCAATAAATGGAAGTCCTATTGTATTCTCAGCCATAAGTACATTTCCCACGATATCTTATTCTGTAAGACTCAGAAAACTAACTGCCTCTTCCGGGATGAAATTCTATAAAAGGTTAATTTGTTCTGCATGCAGAAATTGTGCCGGAAGAAAGACATTATATGTTATTTTTGTTTTCTTTGAGCCTGTAGACATATGCCAACACCTCGGCGATTGCTCGATAGAGGTTCGCCGGGATGAATTGTCCCAGATCTACTGATTTAAAAAGGGTCCGGGCAAGTGCTTTATGTTCCATAACAGGAACCCCGTTTTCCTCGGCAATCTGTTTAATTTTCTCTGCAATAAAACCGGCTCCTTTTGCGATTATCTGTGGCGCCATCATTTTCTCGTGTTCGTACTTAAGGGCAACGGCAAGATGTGTTGGGTTGGTTATAACAACATCAGCCTCGGGAACCTGCTCCATCATCCTGCGCCGGGCAGTTTCAATCTGAATCTGTCTGATTTTTCCTTTTATTTTAGGATCTCCTTCAGCCTGTTTTGCCTCGTCTTTGACTTCCTGTTTTGTCATTCGAAGATCCTTTTCATGCTGCCACCGCTGGTAGGTAAAATCGATAACAGCCAGCGCAATCAACGCCAAGCACACATAAAAACATATATTGAAAGAAACTCTTCCGATAAAAGACAGTATCTCATTAACGCTCATCTGCATTAATCCGGGAAATCCATCCATCTCACTCCTGACAAGTAAAAAAGCGATTCCACCGATTAAAATGAACTTGAAGATTGCCTTAAGAACTTCAACCAGAGATTTCAGTGACACAATTCTTTTTAATCCGCTAACAGGATTTAATTTTGAAAGTTTCGGAGCAAGCGCTTTTGAAGTAAACAGAAAACCAAATTGAATGATATTTCCGACAATTCCCGCAACCAGGATAGCAAGCATCAAAGGCATTAGAATTAATAGAATATATTCGAAAACCTCTGCCATGAAAGGCAACAATGAAACACTGTCAAGACGGAGGGTGCCGGCATTTTCAAAAATGCCCCCCATGAATCCTGAAAGATTCCAGAACATCCAGGACCCTGCAAGAAAGAAAACACCAAGAGAACTCAATAAAATCAAAACAGAAGGGACTTCAATACTTTTTGGAATATTCCCCTCGTTTCTGGCCTTTTCGAGTTTTTTAGGTGTTGGTTTTTCAGTCTTTTCCTGATCAGTGTTCTCAGGCATGGTATAGTCTACTTTACCCTAACGCCGGGGAAAAATGTTCGCGCCAAAATAAGTTATGGTTAGATGTGAGCGCACACAGTTTTAGTTTCAAGTTAGCCATCACGGTAAACGATGAATCACACACTCTTCAAGATTAGAAGTATCCCGTCTCCCAGTCCGATGAATATCTGCTTAAGAAATGAAGCCAGATACGGAAATGAAAAGGCTACAAAAATCAATCCAAGGCCAATTTTCAATGGCATTCCAACCAGAAAAACATTCATTTTCGGAACCGTACGTGCGATCAAACCCAGGCATACACTTGTAATAAGAAGCGCAGCCATAACAGGCGCCGCGACCTTGACAGCGACAATAAACATATTGCCTGCCAGTCGCAAAAAGTGTTCAGCCAGGGAACCGCTGATTTTAAAGGTAAAGATTGGAACTAATTTGAAGCTGTCGGCCAGGGTCCGTAAAAACCAGTGGTGCGCGTTAAATGCAAGAAAAAGAAGCAGGGCCGCCATATTTTGTAGACCTGCAATGATCGAGGCCTGGTCACCGGTTTGCGGATCCATCACATTAGCGATGGCGAAACCCATCTGGTATCCTACCAGTTGCCCCGCCAGTTGCACGCCTGCAAATATAAGGTTGACCGAAAGGCCGATAATGACACCCAGCATTATTTCGCTCAAGACCCCTATTCCGAAAGGTATTGCTTCGAAATGATAGGGAAGTGCTTCTAATTCCAGAATTGGGAAAAGAACGACACTCACCGAGATTGCCAGCCCTGCTTTTAATACGATGGGAATGTTTTTTCCTCCGAATATGGGAATGCTCATCAATATGGCTCCCAACCGTAAAAAAACCAGAAAAAACATCTGAAGTTGTGCAAGGTTTATATTAAATGTTAGCATTTAACACCTGTGTCCCGGTTCAAACAGAAGGTCGAATCACCTGCAACCGTTTAAACCGAAGGTTTATAATCTTGACTGACAAACTGTGGTTCTGAGGGCTCGCGCAAAAATAACTTTCAGTGTACGTACATGGGTATATTTAGAAACAGATTTTGTGTAAAATCGATCAGGAGCTCAAGCATCCACGGCATGAAAAAAAGCATGGCCACACCAACCGCCAACATCTTCGGGACGAACGT
>JAFDJF010000815.1 GCA_019307645.1 Deltaproteobacteria bacterium | reverse complement strand
ACGGTGTGCTTGATATTAAGTTGCCCAAAACAAAAGCTGCGCGAAAACGAATCAAAAAGATTTCGGTTAAATCTTCCTGAAATTGGAGCAGGCAAACGCAAATGACAGGATAATCTGCGTCAATTAAAGTGCAGGTTGATAATAGGGAGACACCTCTCATGAAAAAACAGGCGCCCAACCCCTGCGTTCTTATTGTGACGCCGGAAGTCACTTATCTTCCTGACGGCATGGGCAATATGGCCAATTATCTCACAGCCAAGGCCGGCGGGCTTGCCGATGTCTCGGCGGCCCTTGTCAGCGCCCTTTTCAAACAAGGCGCCGACGTTCATGTGGCCATTCCCGATTACCGCGCCATCTTTGGCAACCACTTTGATCCCCTCATCGTAAAGGAGTTGATTACCATCAGGCGCATAATCCCTGAAGAAAGAATTCACCTCGCTGAAGACCGCGCCTTCTTCTATTTGCATCATATCTACTCCAATTATGGGTGTGAAAATACAAAGATCGCCCTTGCCTTTCAGCGGGAGATAATCAACAACATCATCCCCAAAGTACAGCCCGACCTGATCCACTGCAATGACTGGATGACCGGGCTTATTCCGGCCATGGCAAGGCAATTGAATATTCCCTGTCTCTTCACGATCCACAATATCTATACCGTAAAAAGCCCCATGGCCGACATCGAGGACAGGGGGATCGACGCTGCGTCATTTTGGAAGCACCTTTATTTTGATTATATGCCGCCCAACTACGAGGAGGCCCGCGACACCGATCCAGTGGATTTTCTCGCAAGCGGCGTCTTTGCTGCGCATTTTGTGATTTATAACAGAGGTGGTTGAAGGCCGACACGCCTTTGTTGAGGAAAACTTGAGGAGGGAGTTGGGCCATAAAGTGGAAACCGGGTGTGCTTCAGGCATCCTTAATGCCCCTGATCCGTCTTTTGATCCGACCAAAGACGATGCGCTCACTTATCATTATGGTCCGGGGGATCACGTTAAGGGAAAACAGGCGAATAAACGCTTTCTTCAAGAGGCCCTGGGGCTTACAAAAGATAACCGGGCACCGTTGTTTTTTTGGCCTTCCCGGCTCGATACCGTACAAAAGGGCTCTCAGCTCCTGGCAGATATCCTTTATAAAGTTATTTCCCGCTACTGGAAAGAGAAGCTGGAAATCGTCTTTGTGGCCGGCGGGGAGTATCAACAATATTTCAAAGAGATCGTCCGATTTCATAAGTTTTCTGACCGGGTGGCCGTCTGCGATTTTAATGAGAAACTTTCGCGTCTGGCTTACGGGGCCGCGGATTTTGTGCTGATGCCCTCCCTTTTTGAGCCTTGCGGTCTTCCCCAGATGATCGGGCCCATTTACGGAGCCCTTCCCGTGGCACATGATACGGGGGGCATTCACGACACCGTTGAACACATGGATATGGAAAAGCAAACAGGCAATGGCTTTCTTTTCAAAACCTTTGATGCCACCGGCCTCTCCTGGGCAATTGACCAGGCCATGCGCTTCTACAAAAAACCAAAGAAGATAAAAGAGCAGCAAATCAAGCGGATCATGAAACAGAGCATAGAAACCTTTAATCATGAAGCCACGGCTCGCCAGTACATTGGCCTCTACGAAAAGATGCTTGAGCGCCCACTCATTAATAGCGATTTGTCTGCCGGTGAAGCCAAAGAACCGGTAAAAAGTCAGCAAAAAGTTAATCATATTCCGATGATGGTGCCTGGATTAGACAAAAGGGAGGAAATCGGAGTGGTTGAAATGGATCGTTTAGGGTTCGCGTAAAAACAAATTCACATTTTTGGCAGTAAGGAGGACTTTATGGCTGTCAAGATTATGATCGAAAGGGAATTCAAGGAAATTCCAAGTGCAGAGGATATTCGCGTTATCAATGAACTTAGAATAAAAGCAATGGAACAGGAAGGATATGTGAGCGGGGAGACATTAATTGAGGCAGAAAACAATCGAAAATTGGCGGTTCTGTCTGTTTGGTCCGGTTTAGACGACTGGCAGGCGTGGGCAGATTCTGAGGACAGGCGCAAATTAGAAGATGAACTGATTCCGCGCATGGAAGAACCGTCCCGCATTAGATCGTTCTTTTTAGGCTCAGATTGCTTGCGAGACATTTTGACAGAAGCGATGTACGATTCACAA
>JAFDJF010000338.1 GCA_019307645.1 Deltaproteobacteria bacterium | reverse complement strand
CGGGAGAAGCTAAAAAAGGGGGATGGATTTAAAATGAAGCTTGATGTCACACTTTTGAAAGAAGTCAAAGGATTTTTAGATGAGGATGAGGGAAAGGGCCTTTACGACATTGCATACGAGGCCGGCAAACTGGGGCCCTGCCTTGAGATAGGAAGTTACTGCGGCAAATCTTCCATTTACCTGGGCACTGCCTGCAGAAAACACAATGGAATTCTTTTTTCCATTGACCATCACAGAGGATCGGAAGAGCAGCAACCAGGGGAGGAATATTTTGATCCGGAACTTTTTGATCCGGAAACAGACCGCATCGATACATTCAAAGAATTCAGAAAAACGCTTGAAAAGGCTGGACTGGAGGAAACGGTTGTACCCATGGTTTGCCGGTCCGATGTTGCGGCCCGTCTGTGGGGAACGCCTTTGAGCCTTGTTTTCATAGACGGGGGCCACTCATATGAAACCGCCTACAGGGATTATCATTGTTGGGCCAGACACATCATTCCAAATGGATTCCTGCTCATCCACGACATTTTTCTGGATCCTGAAAAGGGCGGACAGGCACCTCGCCAGGTATTCGAGCAGGCTTTGGAATCGGGCCTTTTTCAGGAGCTTCCAATGATTAAAACCCTGGGGGTGCTAAAACGACGAGAATCGTAATACTAAAAAGATGTCAGTGGGTTAACAAAATGCCCAATAAGGTGAAGTACCCGGGTTTGCTACTATGCGGGGAATACTTTGAACCGAAGAATATCGAATAACGAATGACAAATGACGAAGTATGGAATCGCTTCGCTCTATGATTGATTTGCTACCGCCAAGAACGCCAAGTTTATGACTGAGGATAAGATTAAAAAAAATATATTTATCTTTGCGTTTCTTAGCGACCTTTGCGGTTAATACCTCTTAGATAATTGACAAAAACTCCTTCCTTCGTCATTCGTAATTCATGTAATCGATATTCGTTATTCGGTTTTAACCTGGCCCTTAGGGTAGACAGAAAAGGGTTTCAAAAATCCATGGCTAAAAAAACGGCTGGCCGGAGAAAAGTCATAAATCAGGTCCGCGGCAAGGAGCACTGCGGCGCCTGTCCATGTGGTTTTTTCTTCGGTGTAAATGATTTGGTCAGGAACCGTGACGCCCGTCCAAAATGCCCCGTCTTCGTATTTCTTATCACTGATCCATCCAAAAACCGTCTCCGAAAGGGCAAGGTTTCCCATAGCAGCCAGGCTTATGCATAACTCGGCGGTTTCCGCCACTGTTACCCAGGGCCTGTCAGATACGCAACGCACTCCCCAACCCGATATTGCATATTTATCCCACAGATTTTCAATGCGCCTTTGAGCCGCTTCGCCCCGAAGCGCGCCGGAGAGAATGGGATAGTACCAGTCCATGGAAAACCTGGATTTACTCTGATCAAAGAAATCGGATTTGTTCCGGATCGCATCCCCAAGCATCTTTCTTGCAACTTCCCAGCGAGGTCTTCTTTTACCCAGCATTGATGCAATCTGAAGGGCGCAGGTCAGGCTTAAGAAAATGGAGCTTGAACCGGTTAGAAGGGCTTTTTTATCGATGCTTCCGTCAGCTCTTTCCGCCCAAAAAATTTCGCCGTTTTCACCCTGCAGATTGACTACAAAATCCATGGCCGAAGACACGGTCTGCCACATTTGGCTCACGAATCGATCGTCGCCTGTAGCCTTGAAATAGTGGAGGACGCCGACAGCGATGTATGCTGTCATGTTTGAGTCCTTGAAAGCACCCGGTTCCGGCCGACCATCTTTGTAGGATGACCACCAGCTTCCATCCGCCATCTGACTTTCGGCGGACCACATATAGGCTTTTTTGGCTTCCGGGTGCAATCCTCCAACGGTTAATCCCATTGCGCTCTCTACGTGATCCCAGGGGTCGGTTTTACCTCCTGTTGACCAGGGGATCTCTCCGTTCGTTTTCTGGACACTAAAAATGTAGTCTGTTGTGGAAGCGACATCAACGAGGGGTTTCTCAACTGTTCGAAAAATTTTTCCGTCATACATATTCTTTCCTCAGGTAAATCACAACGCTTTTGCCAATGATTGAGTTCAGCAGGCAATCCAACATTCGTGTAATCCACGGTTGTTTCATCATGTCCCATACCAGGAATCGATGATAAAGGTTAACAAGAGGTGAATCATCGCGGTTCGGGCCGACCAGGCATTTAAGCCACCAGTAAGGGGTGTGAAGGCTGTGAGCAAAATGAGTTGCCCACGTTTTCACACCTGCGGCCTCCAAAAGGTCTATCAGTTCTTTTTTTTTGTATATGCGGATGTGTCCATCGTTAGCAAGGTGGTAATCTTTGGAAAGGGCCCAGCAAATACGCTCAGGGAAATATCTCGGAACACTAACAACAAGATCTTTACCCGGTTTCAGAACCCTGGAAAGCTCCGAAACGGCCCTTTCGTGATCGTCGATATGTTCCAGGACTTCTGAACAGATAACCAGGTCAAAATAATTGTCTTCAAAAGGCAGACACCGAATGTCGGAGACCACATTGGCCCATACGCCACCGTCCTGTTCTCCCAGGCTTTCCTCATACATCAGTCTCTTTCTTGCCTCAACAACATCATCAAAACGGATGTCCGATCCGATGGCAATCACCTCTTTGAATCGAGAAACAGCACAGGTGTGGCGTCCGGAACCGCAGCCCATATCGAGAATCCTGAAGCCCGGTTTTATGGAAAGCCTTTCAAACTCTACGGTAATCACGGATGGCCTCCCTGTAGACGTCTACGGTCTTTTCTGCCGCCTTTTTCCATGTGAAAAGCTCATGCACCCGCTTATACCCTGCATCTCCTATCTCTTTTGCCCTTTCAGGCTGGTCGAAAAGTTCTTTGATGGATTTTGCAAGGGCTTCGGAATCCGCAGTGGGAACCAGTATGCCGGCATCCCCCACCACCTCGGGCAGTGCGCCGCCCGTGGTGCTGATAACAGGCACACCACAGGCCATGGCCTCGCCAGCAGGAATGCCAAACCCCTCATACAGGGATGGAACTATTGCGATACTGGCTTTGGCATACTGTCTGACGAATTCGTCGTTATCAACCCGACCCGTAAAATGTACCAGTTTACGAATGCCCAGATCTCGAACCAGTCTTACAATATCCCCGTTCTTTTTTGGTGTTCCTATGACAGTGAGCTTGATTTTGTGGGTTTTTGACACATTTTTCACTGCCAGCAGGAGATAGCGAAGACCTTTTAAGGGCGTATCCGCGCTGTTGGTAACAATGATTCGATTTTTTTCCCTGGTGATTTCAGGGACAGGAAAAAAAAGGTCTGTATTAATGCCGTTGGGAATGACTCTGAATCGGCTACGGGGTATCTGGAAATCTTTACTGATATCATTCTGTGAGCATTCGGAAACCGTGACAATATGAGAAAACTTTAAAGACGCCCTTTTCTGCATTCCCACAAAGGAATACCAACGCGCCCATTTGAGCTTCGACCAAGGCATCCTGACAGACTCTATGGCGAATTTCCGGTCCCTCGTGATGGGATGATGGATGGTTGCGATGGTGGGCACGTGCTTCATGATGAGCCAGAGCCCATATGAAAGGCTCTGGTTATCATGGATAATATCATAGTCTTGAAATTTGTCCCTCAAAAACCAGTATGCCCTGAGTCCAAATGTCAGCGGTTCGGGAAAACCCATTGTCCATACACCCATACACTCAAGAATATTAATGGGATCGGCGAACTCACGGGGCGTGGGGAACCTGAATAACGCGTCGGGGTTGTAAAGATCAAGACAGGGGAGTTTATACACCTTGATATCGTCATCCAGGAGAGGATCGGGCGGCCCGGATATCACTTCTACGTGATGGCCAAGGTCTCTTAAAGCTCGGCTGAGGTTTTTGAGGTAAACCCCCTGTCCTCCGCAATGAGGATTACTTCTGTAACTCAAAAGGCATATTCTGAGAGGGGCCTCCTTTTTCTGTCGTATTACATCCAGGTGATGTCTTGCCGGGCGTGGTTTCCGCTCTAGAGCTCCTGTTTCTTCGAAATGGCTGTTTCTCTTTATCTCGCGCTGCAATTCCATAGAGCCTCCAGGATCTCTTTTTGAAACTACCTCTCCTGTCTTTTTGTCCAATATCTGCGTTATGCTCAAAAAATAATCCTCGGAATATCAACTATATGCCTGCGGTTATTTTTTTCGCATGCCTTGATCTTGAACAAAAATCCTCATTTATCGATAGACAATGGCTAAAGCCGTTTTGCGTTTCCTTAAAGCCAGAGGAATTATCAACCTACATTTGCGAATGGTTTTATCTATTATATGCCCAAACCAAAATTGTCAAGTGTCTTCATACCCTTCTATCCAAAAAAGATTTTTTTGAGATAACATTGACTTCTATGATCCGTGAAGGTTAGAAAAGGCGTAACTTCAGGATATAAGGTTCACGGTTCAGGGAAATCATACATGGCCAAAAACAGCACGCCTTTCAATATACCGGAAAAACAGACTGCACTTTCCTCCGGCAAGGTATTGCTTTCCATAAGTTCAGGCGTATTATTGACGGCTTCATTTCCACCTGTAAACCTGTCCTTCCTGTCATGGTTCGCTTTAGTACCCCTTCTCAAGAGCATTGAAAACGAATCTCCTTCCCGGGCTTTTAAATTGGGGCTTATGACAGGAACGGTCCACTATCTCACTCTCATCTACTGGATTGTTGTCGTCCTTGGGCGTTATGGAAATCTCAATGTTTTTTTGAGCGCTGTTCCGTGCCTACTCCTGTGCCTCTATCTGGCCCTGTACATTGCAGCTTTCTCTCTTCTGACCGCATGCTCCAGAGATTCCCGCTTTTTCCTGCTGTTGATTGGAAGTTTCTGGGTTGGTCTCGAATATGTCAGGGCAAAAATCCTCAGCGGTTTCCCCTGGTGCCTTTTGGGGCACACTCAATACAGGCATTTAAATCTTATTCAAATCGCAGACATTTTTGGTGTATATGGCTTGTCCTTTCTGATCGTGCTTGTAAACGGGCTCATCTACTGCCTTCTTTTTCGAAATCGCAAGACAAAAAATGATCTGGCAGGCCGTCGTTTTCTGAAATGGGAAACGCCAATAATCGTTTTATTGGTAGGCGGGACTTTGGCATATGGACATTATCGTCTCTCTGATCTGCAGGAGAGAAAAGATCCTTCCCGACGCGTCAGAGCCGCAGTTATCCAGGGCAATATTGACCAGTCACTCAAATGGGATCCAGCTTACCAGACCAAAACCCTGGAGACTTACAGCAGACTCACACGGGCAACTCATGACTTCAAACCCGAATTAATTATATGGCCGGAAACAGCAGTCCCCTTTTTCTTCCAGGACAATGACAAATTATCGCCAGAAGTAGCTTCCATCGCAGAAGAATCCGGAGGAATACTTGTCTTTGGGAGTCCCGCGTTCAAACGGACAGCAGGGAGGATAGATTACTATAACCGCGCATATCTTATTTCAGCCGATGAAGAACAACTCACAAAATACTATGACAAAGTTCATCTGGTTCCCTTTGGTGAATATGTGCCCTTCAAGAGGGTCCTGTCGTTTATTAATCGGCTGGTTCCGGCAGCAGGCGATTTTGCAGAAGGAGATGAAATCGTCACGCTGAACCATGATAACCTTTCCATTGGTGCATTGATATGTTTTGAGACCATCTTCCCTGAAATAGCACGGGCTCATACAAGAAAGGGTGCCAATATCCTGGTTAACCTCACAAATGATGCCTGGTTTGGAAAGACGAGCGCACCTTATCAGCATTTGGCTATGGCCGTATTCCGTGCCGTTGAAAACAGGCGGACAATGATTCGTGCCGCAAACACAGGTTTCAGTGCAACCATCGGGCCTCAGGGGGAGATTATGATGCGAAGCAATCTTTTTTGTGAAGAAACGCTGAAAGCCTCTGTCAGCATATCCAATTCCCCGCTGACATTTTATACACGGTTCGGAGACCTGTTTGCGCTCTCTTTACTGGTTATCTGCCTGATAAAGATTTTCTTCTTGCGGCACAGAAAGCCTGGCAGCTAAGGGTTCACGCAAAAATAACTCTTCACATTTTATCGAACTTATTTTTGCGCGAACCCTTAGTTTAACCGATTGTTTTTTCAGGTATTGCCGACCCCCGGTCCCTGATCCCTGTGACCCGTTACCTCATTTATGGATGGACACTAACTCGAAAAGTTCAAATTTGGACGCTCTCTTGTCAAATGTAAGGACGCCGTCGCAATCTGAAAATTTTGCAGAATGTGCGATTAAAAGATCTGAAAGGTCGATTTTGCCTTCACGGGCTGAAAAGATAAAACGTTGAATGACTGATTGGTTCTCAAACTTTAAAATAGGCATTAATATAAGCTCGTTCATAGAGTCTAGAATTTCTTTTCTCGGGATCTCATAGACAGATTCCAGCACCCATAGTATCTCTAAAACAACAAGCAAGGGGACCCAAAATTCTTCTTTATTAGCCTCTGCCTGCTTGAAAATGCTATAAATCGCTTTGGCTTGCAAATCATCGTCTCTCACAAGAAATCTTACCAACACATTAGTATCAATGGCCTTCATTGAAAACTGTCCTTCATTTTTTGCCTTATTACTGCATCCATCTCCCTAGTTGAAATAGCCTTCCTGTTAGGCTTGTGCAACTTGCCAAAGATATCATCGACCTTTTTAGATATTGGCCTAAGAAGGACTTCTCTATTATTAGTGAGGACAAACTCCATTTTGTCACCTGTGTGCAATCTCAGAGAATCCCGCACTGCCTTCGGAATCGTTATTTGACCCTTAGTTGTAATTGTTGCCAAGGCCATCACAAAACCTCCTTACTTCAATAGCATTCTTACTTTAGGGTAAGGCGTAATTGCTAAACTGTCAAGACATTTTTCGATCCGGGCGGAATAAGGGCTCGCACAAAAATACACACCGTTACAGAAAAATAATCCTTGGAGTATCTAGGAAGCTGTCCGAGAATGCCCTTTTCCCCAAACTCTTCGTCATGTCCGAAAAAATTATCCTCGGAATATCAACTATATGCCTGTGGTAATTTTTTCGGGCATTCCTCGA
>JAFDJF010000337.1 GCA_019307645.1 Deltaproteobacteria bacterium | reverse complement strand
ACCTGTGGGAGAGAACTTTCCATGAGGTGCATAAAGATTATCCTGATATCGATATAAATTATATGCACGTTGATGCCCTTTGCATGTGGATGATCAAAAATCCGGAGCAGTTTGACGTGGTTGTCACGGGAAATATGTTTGGAGACATCATCACCGATATCGGGGCCATCATTCAGGGGGGGCTCGGCATTGCGGCCGGCGGAAATATCAACCCCGAAGGAGCGGCCATGTTTGAACCCATTGGCGGCTCAGCGCCCAAATATTCAGGGCAAAACATCATTAATCCTTTGGCAACTATCTCTGCGGCCCAGATGATGCTTGATTACCTGGAGGAGAAGGAGGCAGCTACAGTTTTGCAGGATGCCATAAGAAAGGTCCTGGAAAATGATCTCAAGAGCCTTGAGGCCGGGAACATGGGCTGTGGCACAAAAGAAGTGGGCGACCTGGTAGTCGGCTATATCGAAGGCTGAAGAGACCCATGGATGACCTGAAAGTAGCTGCCGTTTGCATGAATTCAGAGCCTGGCAGGGTGGAGAAAAACCTTGACCGGATCCAGGCTTTTGTTCTGGAGGCCTCTCGTGAGGGCGCAGACATCGTCTGTTTCCCTGAGCTGTCCGTAACAGGCTATACCCTGAAAAACCCCCGAGATATTTACAATGAGCTGGATTCGGCCAAGGCCATAGATCTATTGGTCCATATGGCCCGGGACGCGCGACTGGTCCTTATGGCCGGTCTGATAGAGAATTCAAGGGGAACAGGTCCCTTTATTATACAGGTGGTTGCAGGCCCTGAGGGTTTGATCGGGCTTTACCGGAAGACCCACCTCTCTCCTCACGAAAAGGACATCTATCAGGCAGGAGAAGAAATAGGGGTCTATACTTATGGAAACACCTCATTCGGGATACAGCTCTGCTATGAGGCACATTTTCCTGAAATAAGTACCGTTATGGCCCTCATGGGGGCAGATATCCTTTTCATCCCCCATGCGTCACCCAGGGGAGATGCCGAAGGAAAGCTTAACAGCTGGCTCAGACATTTAACGGCAAGGGCCTTTGACAACGGCGTTTTTGTGGTGGCCTGTAACCAGGTTGGCCATACGGATAAGGGGTTTTCTTTTCCGGGGGTTGCGGTTGTCCTGGGTCCGAGTGGTCAGGAGTTGGCGAAACAGACGGGGGACAAAGAAACGATTCTTTTTGCAGCGCTTGACGCCGGTATGCTGCAGGAGGTGAGAGAACACCGAATGAAGTATTTTATTTCTTCGAGGAGGCCGGATTTATATAGGAAAATCATCCAGTAAGAAAAACCGGGTGCAATAAAATTGATGAACTCGTAAAAAGTCGGGAAGCACCCTCTTTCGTCATTCCGGCGAAGGCCGGAATCCAGTTATATCAGATAGTTCCAGCTTGTCAGACAACACCATTTTTAGTTATTTTCCGATTTATCGGAGAATCCAGTTATATCAATATGTTCAGGATGCCCCCGGCTAACCCCATGCCGGGACAGGCTCCTCATGTCCGGCATGACGATTTCGGACTTTTTACGGAATCGTAAAAATTGAAAAGGCACAAAAGGTCTGCTTTGCTGCGACCTCTTGTGCCTTTTTTGGGGTAACGATTTATTTTTTACGGAATTATACGCAACCGGTGGGTTTTGGCAGCCCTGCCATTTTACAGGCGCCTTTACCCGGTCCGGATGGGAATAATTCATAGATATATTTCAGCTTAAATTTCGTGACCTTAGAGAGAATCCGGACCATCGGCGCAATACCGTTTTTCTTGTAATAGTCCTGGAGAACATCGATGACTTTTTTGTGCTCATCGGTCATTTCCTCGATACCTTCTACCGTCTTAACATACTTCGCCCAGCCTTCATCCCAGTTATTGAAGTCATCAATGAAGCCGTCTTCATCAACAGCATAAGTTGTTCCCTCAAATTCTACTTCTGGCATAATCCATAACCTCCCTTTTTATTCTTTAGATATTATATCCCATCCGCGTTTCAAATGTTCAGGCAAACTGATTCAATCGAGAAGAGATAACCGATATTTTTCACGTTGTCAATTGTTGTTTTCAATTTTTTGTGGAAAAATTCATTTTTTTGTAATCAAGGGCCACCCTGAATAGGTTTTCTGCCCAAGCAGGGTTTCCTGCCGCATGTACATGGGTATAGGTGGCAAGAAGATTTTTTCTGTAAATCCCGTCTCTTAAGTCGACAATGCCATTTCCTCGGCGTACTTTGAAGATGAAAGTCATATCCTCCTCGCTGATGATCACAGGCTTTGAATAGTGAAACTCATGCCCTTTCACGGTATCCCCCACGGGATAATAGGGATTTGATTCATCCACTTCCATAACAGTATATCCATGACCCTGGGGCTTTTTCTGAAGGGTGAACACGATCGGCAGAGCACCGACCATGGGGAAGGTATTGCTGTCCACAACAAGACTTTCCCCCAGATACATCAAGCCGCCGCACTCTGCATAGACGGGCAGTCCTTTTTCTATTTTCTCTCTCAGGTCGTTCCGGAATGACCGGTTGTCTGCCAGGCCCTGTGCCTGTGTTTCCGGAAATCCTCCGCCAATGTAAAGGGCATCCAGGTGCGGTAATTGTTTGTTTGTGATTGCATTGATTTCCACCAGGGTTGCCCCCATCTGCTTCAGTTGATCCAGGTTCTCAGGATAATAAAACCAGAAGGAATTGTCCCGGATAAAGCCGATCCGTGGTGTGTCGCCGGTAGCATCGGCAGGTATGGTTTCGTGTTTTTCAGATGAAAAAGGGATCGGTTCCACATCTTGGGCGATTTTCCATATCTCATCCAGATGGAGGTTTTTCCTGACCACAGCCTTGGTCCATGAGATGGCCCTTTCAGCATGATCCCTTTCCTGAAACGGGACGAGTCCCATATGCCTTTCAGGAAAAGGGTTGTCTTTCAGCTTGGGAACGGATCCCACAACGGGGATGCCGCAGAATTTTTCAATGGATTTTCTGATCAGATTTTCCTGCCGCGGTCCGGCTACCCTGTTCAGGATGACCCCGGCGATGTTCAGGTCCGGGTCAAAGACCTGACATCCTTTTACGATCGCTGCAACGGTGCGGGTCGTCATGGTCACATCCACGATGATCAGAACCGGGGACTTGAGGAGTTTGGCCAACTCTGCCGTGCTGCAGGAGCCTTTGACATCGAGGCCGTCATAAAGACCCCGATTTCCTTCGATGAGGCAAAGGTCGGCGTGAGTCGAGTTTTTGAGAAAGGATAGTAAAATTTGTTCGTTGTTCATCAAAAATTGGTCGAGATTATGACATTCCTGATCAGCGGAAAACGTCAGCCATCCTGCATCAATAAAGTCCGGTCCTTTCTTAAACGGAGCAACATGATAGCCTTTTTCCCGCCATGCGGCCAAAAGGCCCAATGTTATGATGGTCTTTCCGGAGCCGCCCTTCAATGCTGCGATTGTGATGCGGGGTTGGGATATGGACATAATTTTTAAAATCTGTTCAAAGGTTCTATCTCAGGGTCACAGTTCCCAATGAAACCCGGAAACACTGACCCTGATAACCTGAGTGACCAAAGATTGTTAAGTGAGGCAGCGGTCCGGCGGGATCACACCGGCAAAGTCGCTGTTTCATGTGGCTTTTTTTATTGACAATCTAAAAGCATTGCGATTATAAATGCAAGGTTAATTTTCTGTGAGGAAAACTGATTCAGCATTTTTAAACAATTCAATTGGTTGTAGAAACTGACCGTCCAGTAACCAACAATGGGCGACAAGCGCATGGTTGTAGAAGGTCATGAATTTTTGAGGGAGGAGGTGAAAGTAAAAACAGGATATTTTTTGGATTTACTCCTTAGAATGATACTATTTCTCACATATATAGATAGAAGGAGGCTTATATAATGGCTTTGTTTGAACCGAATGAAGAGCAGAAAGAACTAAAATACGAAGAACTTCGCATCTACACAGACGAAGAATTGAACAACTATACAGACGAAGAGCTCAAAAACTTTAAATGCAAACATGATATCCCGGATATGGATGAACTGGAAAAAGGCCCTTGGCCCAGCTATGTGGCAGATGCCAAAAGAGAGGCCCTGCACCGCAGGAATCTGGCAGACGATCGTATGATGATTGATCGGGATGTTGTGGAAGATCTGCTTGGACAGTCCCAGCTTTCTTTTGATGAGGGCGAAACACACTGGAAGCACGGCGGTATTGTGGGTGTCTTTGGTTACGGCGGCGGTGTTATCGGCAGATATTC
>JAFDJF010000015.1 GCA_019307645.1 Deltaproteobacteria bacterium | reverse complement strand
AATGTCCGGTTCAAGACCTGACACTGGAAAAATTATTTGAATTTACGGAAGAGCCTTACTCCAACCGGTTGAAAGCCAGCCGCGCAAATCTGTTGTCTCTCACGAAAAAAGTTCGTGAAGCAAATGACAGCAATAGATCCCTGCTGACACACTCTGTAGATCTGGTTAAAGTGTCTATGGTTTTGCTGAACAACCTGATAGCTTCCAATGCAATTTATTATCGTAGCGGAAAAATTCAGAACAACGACAAACACGGGAGGGTTTTTTCTGGTGAAATTTGACAGAACGCCTTCAAGAAAACCCCAGCTCCTCCGCCCTCTGAGACGCGTTGGTCCTGAAGATTGTGGTTGAAATGACAGTTCCCGGGTCTTGAAAGGGAACCGTGGAATAAGAGCAAACCATATGCAAAAACCAGATATATCCATTGACGATGCGGCAGCGTTTCTGATCCAGATTGAGCCCAATGACTTATCAGAACTGGCACGCTTAAAGGAAATGCTGGACCCAATTGCTGTCAACGAATCGTACTCCGAAACTTCACGTAAAGATATTTTGAAGGCCGTAGAATTAATTGAAGGAATTATTGTTAAAAACATATCCTACACTGATTGTGCCATAAACGAAATCGGAAACTTGGTTGAAAGCGCCATAAATGCGAACGATACAAATGGAACGGGCCGCAGGAATGATCCTGGGACCGTGTGTTTCTCGGACCTGAATGATGAACGGGATGCCGATGATCCATTGTCCAATCAATTCCCGGATGATGAATTTGCCGTTTTGGTTGATGAATTTATTGCCGAAGGGAACGATCTAATCGCCGGCGCCGAAGAAGCTCTTTTGAAACTTGAAAACAATTCTGAAGATCTTGATTCGCTTGACACAGTTTTTCGTGCATTTCACTCCATCAAAGGATCGTCTGCGCTTCTCAGATTTGATGTGATCAATGAATTGACCCATCATGTAGAGACTATTCTGAGCTGTATGCGTAATCGCGAAATACAATGTGCCGACGGCTATGCCGACCTTTTATTCAGATCTCTTGATATGCTTAAAGAACTGTTTCAGATAGTCAATCATTCTTCCGAAGGAAGATCAATTTCCAAACCCGCCGGCTGGGATGAGTTGATGGGTCTCCTGGCAGATCCGACTGATATGGGCGACAATGAAGTTATGGGCATGGTGTGCGAGGAGTCTTCTTCCGTACAGCCCGACGAGCAGCATATTTTTGACCAGCAGGATTATATGCCGAAAGACAATGATTTTGTTTTGATAGAGGAGTTTATTACTGAAGGGGTTGATCTGATCGCAACTGCTGAAGAGGCCTTGCTGGTACTTGAGAGCCGTCCTGAAGACAGTTCGGCTATCGATATGGCTTTCCGCGCCTTCCACACCATAAAAGGAACGTCAGCGTTTCTTGATTTGACGCTTCTGACAGATATGGGTCATCACGCAGAGACGCTGTTGAGCCGTGTGCGGAATAGAGAAATACGCTACGCCGGAGGATACGCAGACCTGGCGCTTCGCTCACTTGATATGCTTAAAGAACTTATTATGGATGTTGAACTGGCCTTAGGCGGTGAATCCCTGTGCAAACCTGAAGGCTACGACGAGCTAGTGAATATTCTGAAAAATCCCGAGAAGTCGGGGGTTTCAGAAGAATCAATATATGATCCTTTACCCAGAATCGGTGATATCCTGGTAAGTCAGGAGAAGATCCAAAGGGACGATGTGGAGAAAGCTTCATCACCTCGGATCGGCGATATCCTTGTGGCTCAGGGAAAAATTGAAAGGGATAGAGTTGAGGAGATTGCTGCCAATCAGGATGATAAACCGATTGGCATATCTCTCCTTAAAAAAAACGCCGCCTCCATAACGGATGTCGGCCAGGCTCTTCGAATACAAGCACGGATTAAAGGGGCTAAACAACAGCCGGTCCAGGCATCGGTTCGAGTTGCCACCGACCGATTAGATCGATTAATTGATATGGTGGGAGAACTGGTGATTGCATACTCAATGGTTACTGAGGACGATATCGTCGCTATTTCCAAAGACCATGAATTCCAGAAAAAAGTTTCCCATGCGAACAAGATTGTTCGAGAATTACAGAACATGACCATGTCGCTCAGAATGGTTCCACTTAAGGGGACCTTTAATAAAATGAGCAGGCTTGTGAGAGACGTATCACGCAAGGTAGGCAAGAAGGTTAAATTTGTCATCGAAGGAGAGGACACTGAAATCGACAGGAACATGGCAGATGCCATTAAGGACCCTCTTGTCCACATGGTCCGTAATGCAGTGGATCACGGAATTGAACTCCCCGATGAACGGGAAAGTATGGGCAAGCCGATAGAAGGGAGTGTGAAGTTGTCTGCATATCATTCTGCGGGCAGCGTCATCGTTGAAATAGAAGACGACGGGCGAGGCCTCGATCGTGAAATGATTCTTACCAAAAGCATAGAAAGAGGCCTCACCAGTGATGCCGTAGCACTCAGCGATCGAGAGGTGTTCAATATGATCTTTGAGCCGGGTTTTTCTACAGCAGAAACAATCACGGACGTATCCGGTCGCGGTGTCGGAATGGACGTTGTGAAGAGAAACATTGATGCCATACGCGGACAGACCGAAATCCACTCCGAACCTGGAAGGGGCAGCATTTTCCAGATGAGGCTTCCACTCACTCTGGCAATTATTGATGGCATGGTTATCCGTGTCGGGCATGAAACCTATGTAATCCCGACGCTTTCAATAGTGAGGTCAATCAAACCTGAATCCGAAGACATTTCGACCGTGCTTGATCAGGGGGAAATGTTGTTCCTTCAGGGAGAACTTATTCCTCTTTTCCGAGTAGGCGATATTTTTCATGTTGACGGAGTTGAGATAAAAAAAGAGATCGAACTTGTGGTTGTGGTCGAAGATGACGGCAAACTGGCCGGTTTGGCTATTGATGAATTGATTGGCAGTCAGCAGGTCGTTATCAAGGCACTGGGAGAGACCATGCGGGACATTCCAGGAATTTCCGGGGGGGCTATTATGCCGAATGGTCGCGTTGGTCTGATTATTGATGTCGGCGGAGTGGTAAGATTTGCGAATAATCGGACTGGGAGGAGAAAGGCACGCGCAGTGGCTTAGGGTTCGGGCAAAAATAAATTCACATTTTGGCGCGAGCCCTTAGGGATCCTCAATTCGACATTGCGAGAGCTATTTCGTCTCTGGATGGACAATGATACTACAGCGTAAGTTTGTGAATAAGGAGTAAAAAAGATTGCAGCCGGGAATGAACTTTATATCCACTGTGCTGGAGGATAAAGACTTCAGGAAAATCAGTATACTGATATATCGTTTATGCGGCATCAATCTGAAAGAAAATAAAAAAACACTTGTCCGTGCTCGCCTCATGAAACGTTTGCGGGCGTTGGGATTAGGAAGTATAAAAGAATATATAAAGCACCTGGAAAGCGATCAGGGGAGAGAGGAAATGAGCCTCCTGATCGACGCAATGACAACAAACAAAACGAGTTTTTTTCGTGAGGTAGATCATTTTCATTATTTGGGTAACGAGATATTTCCCGCATTGAAGAATCCCAGGCTGAGGTTTTGGACGGCAGCCTGCTCTTCCGGTGAGGAACCCATTTCTCTTTCAATACTGTTGAGGGAAAAACTTCCGGACATTGATTCCAGGGATGTGCGGATCCTGGCCACGGACATATCCATGAAGATGCTTGAAATCGCGAGAAAGGCTGTCTATGTAGAGGAAGCGCTGGAGGGGATCCCTTCAAACTATTTGAGGAAGCATTTTATTGCTATTCAGAAAGGTCCTCGCCGATTTTACCAGGTAAATGATAATGTGAGGAACCTTATTAAGCTGGCATGGTTGAATTTAATGGATTCATGGCCCATGAAAGGCCCTTTCAATGTAATTTTCTGCCGTAATGTTATGATTTATTTTGATAAAGCCACACAGCAAAAACTCATTAGCCGTTTCTGGGATCTTTTGGAGCCTGGAGGATATCTTTTTGTAGGTCATTCCGAAGGATTATCTTCCATCTCGCATGATTTTCGTTATATTAAACCGGCTATTTACATGAAGTAAGGGCTCATAACCAGAGGGCATTCTCCTAGAATGAAACAAATTGTTGTAGTTGCTGATATGAAGCTGGGGAAAAAAGGAGACGTGCTCGTGACCCACGCCCTGGGAAGCTGTCTGGGTTTGGTGGTCCATGACCCTGAAGCAAAGATAGGTGGTTTGTTACATGCAATGCTTCCGTTGTCAAAGATAAACCCTCAGAAGGCCGAGAATAATCCTTTTATGTTTGTTGACACAGGGGTTCCCAGACTGTTCAAACAATTGTACGATCTTGGTGGGAAAAAAGCGAGGCTTGTAGTCAAAGCAGCCGGGTGCGCATCACCCCTGGGCGATAATGAAATGTTCAAAATTGGAGAGAGAAATTACCTGGTACTTAAAAAGTTACTTTGGAAAAATAATATCCTTATTGAATCTGAGTCTATTGGCGGAACAAACGGTCGTACGGTTTACTTTGACGTCTCAACAGGACAGGTGGACATAATCAGTAACGGAAAAAAAGTGGGTTGTGATGGAAACAAATGTGGTTGACTTGCTGTCAGAGGTTGAAACGTTACCGAGTATGCCTAATGCTGCGGCAAAAGTTATCTCGCTGCTGGATGATCCGGAAACAGCTACATCAGAAATTGAAAATGCAATTAAACTTGATGCCGGGCTTACAGCCAACATCCTGAAGCTGGTAAATTCTGCCTATTTCGGGTTGGCGACTGAGGTGGGATCAATAAGGAGGGCAATAGTCCTTTTGGGACTGAAAAGGCTTGTTCAGATTGTGATGACTTCATGTGTGAATGCATTGCTGGAAAAACAGGTCATTGGCTATGATTTGCCGCCGGGCGAGCTGTGGCGTCACTCCATTGCAGTTTCGGTAGCTGCAGAAGGCCTGGTAAATGAGTTGAATATATCAGCCTCTGAAGAAATTTTTACAGCAGCCCTTCTTCATGATGTTGGAAAGCTGATTTTGGGAAAATTTGTAAGGCAGGATATAAAAGAAATTGAACTTAAAGCCTCAGAGGGAGTCGCTTTTCAGACGGCAGAACAAATGGTGCTCGGAACGGACCATGCGGAAATAGGAGCCCATATACTGAAAAGCTGGTCCCTTCCACAAGAAATTGTCAATGCTGTCCGCTGGCACCATGACCCCGACTCAGCAGAGGAAACGAATACTCTGATAGATGTTGTACATGTGGCTGATGTCCTGTGTCTCATGATCGGAATCGGAGTTGGCAGAGAAGGCCTGCAGTATGAACCTTCACCATCCGTTTCAAAAAGACTTGGACTAAAATCCAATCACATCGAAATGATCGCCAGTCAAACATTGCTGTGGACAGATGAATTAATTGGCGCTTTGGAAACATGAAGAAAATACAGGCAAATCGGGATTAACCGTATTGAATGATTTGCAGGGTGTTGTAATCAAGAGGTTAAGACAATGGCAATTAATATTCTTATTGTGGACGACAGTACCGTAATGAGGGCCATAATATTAAAAACAATGCAAATGTCCGGTATTCAGATCGGAGAAATCTATCAGGCTGCAAATGGTCAGGAAGGTCTTGAGACGGTTAAAAATAACTGGATAGACATCGTAATCGCCGATATTAATATGCCGGTCATGAATGGCGAGGAGATGATCGACCGCATGCAGGACAACCTTTATACCAGAGATATCCCTGTAGTGGTTGTGTCTACCGAAGGAAGTCAGAAACGCATCGAGCGACTAAAGGATAAAGGCGTTACTTTTATTTCCAAGCCTTTTACGCCTGAGTTGGTTCGCGATACGATAAAAACCGTAACAGGGATGGTAGAGGATAATGAATGAGAGGGCGAAGGAAATTCTGACTACTGTAAGCATTGAGACGCTTAAACATCTGGCCTTCATATTTCTATCTCCAGAGGAGGAAAATAACGGGTTGATGTCGGATTCAATGGCTGTAGGTATTTCCTTTTCCGGTCCCTTTTCAGGAAGTCTTGTCTTGAAAATGTCACCGGTTATAGTGTTAGAGCAGACATCTAATATGTTGGGTATAGATGAAGACAGGGTTACGACCGAACAGCAATATGATGCCATGAAAGAAACAATAAATGTTATCTGTGGAAACCTTCTGCCGGCCATCAGTGGAAATCAGGTCATATTTCATATCGATGTTCCAGAAATTGTCGGTAAAGAAAATAATATTGAGGAAAAAGCAGAAGCATTAGCAAAATTGTCAGTTGATGATGAACAGTGCGAATGTTACTTGTTTGTTGATGGTGATCTCCCGCTTTGATTTGGAAAAGCGGTAAACTGTTAGGTTTTTTCAAGCCTTTATCTTTGAGGAATGACGGAAAAATGATTAAAGTTCTTGTCGTTGATGACTCGGCCGTAGTGCGAAAAGTTGTTTCAGAAGAGTTGTCAAAATACGAGGATATCGAAATAGTAGGAACTGCGATTGATCCTTACGTGGCAAGGGACAAAATTGTTCGGCTGAAGCCTGATGTAATCACGCTTGACATGGAAATGCCTCGAATGGACGGGCTTTCTTTTCTGGCTAAATTGATGAGACACTATCCAATGCGTGTTGTTGTGTTGAGTTCATTGACCCCAAAAAACAGCAAAATCGCCCTAAAGGCGCTTGAGTTGGGAGCGATTGAGGTAATCTGTAAATCTGGTGCGGCTTTCTCGGCACAGGATCTCTCGCGACCCCTGGTTCGTGCTATTCGCGCGGCAGCTTCCGCCAAAATTCAATTGGATCAGACAGCACCGGAAGCTGTTGCTGAAAAAGTTAATTATGATAATCTTCTGGCTGAAACCACGCATAAGATTGTAGCTATAGGGGCTTCAACCGGCGGGACAAAAGCAATAGAGACCATTTTAAAGGGCATGCCTGCAGCCTGTCCTGGCGCTGTAATCGTACAGCATATGCCTGAGGCCTTTACAACGTCATTTGCAGAAAGACTGAATAACATGTGTGAAATGGAGGTGCATGAAGCAAGGGATAACGAATATGTGGTCCCCGGTGTTGCGCTTATCGCTCCCGGAAACTATCATATGGTTCTCCGCAGAAGCGGCGCAAATTATATTGTGAAGATAAAAAACGGTCCCCCTGTGCACTATCAAAAGCCTGCCGTCGATGTATTGTTCCAGTCGGTTGCAAAAAGTGCCGGTGGAAATGCTGTCGGTGTATTGTTAACCGGCATGGGAGTCGATGGAGCAAAAGGACTTTTATCCATGAACGAGTGCGGTGCCTATACAATGGCGCAAGACGAAGAAACATCTATCGTTTTTGGAATGCCCAAGGAGGCCATCCGAATTGGTGCAGTCGATAAAGTTTTTCCGTTGCAGAAAATCCCCAAGGCAATTATTGATGCATTACAAAACCATAAGAAAGCCAATAAATATTCATTTGCAGGTAATTAATTATGGGCATATATTCTACATTGAACATTGGAAGGGATGCACTTCTTACGCAACAGAGGGCGATTGAAGTCGCCGGGCATAACATTGCCAATGTAAATACTCCGGGTTATTCACGACAAAGACTGGTTCTAACAGCAAAAGATCCGATTCCCACCTGGGCCGGAGAACTGGGTACCGGCGTACAGGGAATTGAGGTTGAAAGGATTGCTGATAAGTATCTTGGAGACCAGATAAACAGCTCTGCTCAGGACCTGGGAAGATGGGAAGCTCAGAGAGACAGCCTTGAAAGGATTGAGATCGTTTTTGACGAGGCAACAGGTTACGGACTCAATAGCGCCATGAGTGAGTTCTGGAATGCCTGGCAGGATCTTGCCAATAATCCTTCAGGCAATGTTCAGCGGAATCTTCTCGTGGGGATGAGTGAAAATCTCGCTAACACATTTAACAACATTTACTCCGACCTCGCCGGACTTCAGAACGATATAGATTTCGCTATTTCCGGAACTGTTACCGAGATAAACAGGTTGGCGACACAGATCGCAGATTTAAACGACAAGATTGAGTCGATTGAGGCAGCACAGCAGAATCCCAATGATTACAGAGACGAGCGAGATCAGCTATTAAAGGAGCTGTCCGGATTGATTGATTTTACATCATCTGAAGCAAGTGACGGCGTTGTAACCGTAACGCTGGGCGATTCCACCGACCTTGTCTCGAGCAGCGGTGCATCATCTTTAGTGGCAAACGATACCGATGCTGACGGTTTTCTGGACATTGCCTGGAGTTCCGCACCGGCTACTGCAATCAACTCAAATATCTCAGGCGGCAAACTTAAGGGATGGCTTGAGACAAGGGATGTGATTGTTCCGGACTATTTAACAAGGCTCGAAACATTGGCAACAACTTTGAGAGACCAGGTTAATGCTGAACACATAGTCGGCTATGGCCTTGATGGAACACAGAACAATTTTTTTGATCCCATCGGAACTCTGGCAGCAGGTACCTTTGCTGTAAATACAGCGATTATTTCCGATATCAATAAAATTGCTGCCGGAGATTCATCGAATTATGGGGACAACCAAACAGCCCTTAGAATTGCAGGTTTGCAGAATGACCTGACTATCAGTGCAAATACTGCAACATTTGACGACTACTATAATTCAATTGTCAGTGATGTGGGAATCAAGGTCGATGAAGCCGGCGTGAATTATAAATATCAATATTCCACCTCAGCCCAACTGGAAAATTATCGTCAATCTGTTTCCGGCGTTTCACTTGACGAAGAGATGGTAAATCTGATCAAGTTTCAACATGCCTATAATGCCGCTGCAAAACTGATTACAATGGTGGATGAACTGATGGATGCATTGATGAGGATCATCTGATTGGTATCATCGTATGCGTTTTCAAATGGTTGTACATAAATCGAGTGGCCGCAATTAAAAAAAGGAGTGTCAAATGCGAGTGACAAATAAAATGACGGCGGATCTTATTACTCAGGATCTGTACAGAGCCCAACAGCTTCTCCTTGATGCCCAGGTGAAAGTTGCCACGGGAAAAAGGATTAACAAGCCCTCGGATGATCCCATTGGGATGGGGAAAGTGCTGGATTATAGAAAAATAATTTCTACAATAGACCAGTACAACGAGAATATAGTCCATGGGAAAAATCAGCTGGAGTTTACCTCCACAATACTTGAGGAAATTGAAGCATTACTCAATCAGGCAAAAAATTGGGCGCTGGAATTTGGGAGTGGAAGTGACATGTCCGCGAGTGCGGCCCTCATTGAGGTAAAAAGTTTATACGATGAGATTATGGATCTGGCAAACACCAAAATCGGCAATAATTATATGTTTGGGGGGCATGTGACCAATTCGGCGCCCTTCTCCAGAGATGCTGATTATGACGCGAATTATACGGGTGACAATGGCGATATCACAGTACTTGTGGGAAACGATGTCCAGGTAAAGATCAATGCTAATGGAGAAGACATTTTTGCCGTAGACGGGGCAGGGGGCGGTACGGATGCCTTTGGTGCTTTAGAACGGTTGATTAATGCTTTGGGATCAAATGATTCTGCAGCCGCTTTCGCAGAAGTGGCGAACCTGGAGAGTGCCATTGATCAAGTGCAGGGTATAAGTACAGAAACCTCAGTATATTATGGTCGAATGAAATCCTCTGAAAACTTTTTAATTAAATACAAATCAAACATTGAAGACATGCTTTATGAGACAGAAAATATGGATCCTGCTCAAGCGGTTGTTGAAATGCAACTTCAGGAAGCAGCTTATATAACCTGTCTTGAGACAGCCTCTAGAATAATTCAGCCAAGTCTGGTCGATTTCATAAAATAGGGTATGAAGAAAAAAATATCATATATTATACTCTTAATCCTGGCTTCACTTGTTTTATGCAGCCCGGGGTTTTGCCTGGATGCCGAGGGTATTGCCAGTCTGAAACAGGCCGGAATAGATGGCGAAACGATTCAGGTGATAATAAGGGAAAAGGTCATAGAGACCTGCGCATTCACGGTGCAGGAGATACTCGATCTCAGAAAATCCGGAATGAGTAATGAAACCATCCGGATGGTTGTTGAAAACGCCTCCTTTATGAAAGATACAGAGCCCATAATATATGGACAGGACATAAAGCCAATTAAGCTTACTACTGTAGACGACATAATCGATCTCAAAAATGCAGGGGTAAGTGATGAGGTGATAGAGGCGTTAATTTCAGGAACAAAAGATGGGGACGATGAAGATCGTGAAAGAGCGTGGCAGATGCTCAGGAATATGGGTATAATCATTGACAGGCGCGAACCCTAAGGGTTCGCACAAAAATAAATTCACATTTTTGGCGCTCAGATTTAGGTTAGGTTTTGCAGATTTTGAAGAGCAAAAGACGCAGTAATAGTGGACTATTTCAAGGTTTTTGTTCTTCAAAAGCTGCCAAAAATGACTTGAAGATGAGATGCCAAAATGTGAATTTATTTTTGTGCGAGCCTTAACCAGCTAAACTGGAAAATGATGTGCACGGTGTCATTTGTTACGATCTCTTCTTTCCTTCTTTTTAAATGACAGGCAATTCATGTCCGGCGTGCTTTTTCGAACTGCGATGCTGGGAAGGTGCCTGCTCTTGAATCCCATCGCCCTGCACCCATGTGGGAAGTTCTTTTCCCAGGTGACATAGTAGTGCTCACATTTATGACAATCGATGGTCATTTCCAGCCTCGAGAAGTTTTCCTTGATTTTCCCTCGCTGATCCTTTCATGACACCCTGTTTTTTCGGTAAAAATAAACGGTTAGGAATTTTCAAGTTCCAACTGATGAGCCGTCTTGCATTTTTCAATACATTGCCCGCATATTTCCCATCCCGGCTTACCCGATGAACAATAACTGGCAAAAGACCGCATCCATTCCTCGCCGGCCCTGGGGCATTTATATACAAAATCAAAGAAGCTCAACAACCGGTCCAAAGATTTTTTGTCAATGGCATGTTCCATTCGACATGCTGTTGCTTCTGCTGTTTCTTCATCGATCTTCAGAACGTTCAGGAGCAGGTGCTTGAGCTCATTGTGACTGAGTGTGATTTCTTCAGCAATCCGTTTACCCATTTCAGTCAGGGTGACAAAACTGTACGGCTCATAATTGATCAGCCCTTTTTCTTTCAGGCTTTTCAAGGCGCTGGTCACAGAACCTCGCTGAACTCCCATCCGTTCTGCAATGTCTTTTGCACGGGCGACCTTTTTTGTCTTTTCAAGCCCAAGTATTACCTCCAGATAATCTTCCAGGCTTTCAGAAAGTCTGATGTGTTTCGTCATGTTTCCTCTCATGGAATTTTGGTTATTGGTTTGCCTCTCAGTAAATTTGTGATATCCCAGCTTACATATTAAGTCAACCCATAAAATATAATGTTACGCAAACTATTTCTTGACAAAATAATAAAGTTTGGCTAATCAAATTCTTTGAAATTAAAAACTGAAATGAAGGATGGGCTCTATTCTTTTGAAGACAAAGTACAGCTCATCTGGGGACGTACGACCGATAGATTTGTGTTTTGCGACGGGGGCACGGAAAATCCACCTTGTTCTCCAGGATGTGCGGCGGGAAGGCAACAAAAGTAAAAGTTGCCGGAAATACGGTCCTGGTCAATACCGGGCATATCAGGGGTACAGATAAGGATGCGTTCGATACTCCTGGTATTTTTTCGATATTCTCGAACAATGAGGATGAGCGCACTTCAAAAGATATCCTGCTGCCTCAGACAACTGAAAATTTTATTCATGGGATTGTCCTGGTGGCGGATGCAAAAAATCTGAAGCGTTCTATTGCCATTGCACTCCAATATGCGGAGTATGGCCTGCCGATGCTTCTTGCCATAAATATGATTGATGAGACTGCACCCCGTGGAATTGAGATCAATACGGAAAAACTTTCTGAAGCTCTGGGTATTGATGTCAGCACTGTTGTTGCGAGAGAAGGGATCGGCGTGAAAAAAGTGGTGTCAAAGCTGGCACATATGAAAACCGCCCATAAAATGGTCGAATACCCTGATTGGATTGAGGATTATCTTGAGATTGTTGCGAAAGTTCTAAAGGCTTCTGACGTTTCAACAAGAGCTGTTGGGCTTCTTCTGCTTACGGGAGACAGCGGGGTTGAACAATTTATAGAAAAAAAATTCGGCACAGGAATGCTGACACAACAAAGAAATTTGGTTGAAAAATACCGGAGAGAGGAACCCCAGATCTGCAGTATGCTTTTAACCAACCTTTATTATAAAAAGGCCAGCCACATTATTGATGAGGTTCAAAAAGTACACCCGCCATCCAGAAATCCTTTCCTTGTTAGATTTGGGGACTGGTGTACACAGCTCTCCACTGGAATTCCGATTGCATTTGCCATGCTGTGTGCCATGTATTTGTTTGTCGGCTCATTTGGCGCAACATTTCTGGTTGACACGATCAACAAAACTTTTTTTGAGGGATTTTTGCTTCCCTGGACGACAAAACTTGTTGCGCCCATACCCAGTGTGTTTCTAAGAGACATGATTGTGGATCCGGATTTCGGGATTCTGCCAACCGGGGTGTTTCTGGCCCTGGGACTGGTGCTACCTGTGCTCTTTTGTTTTTACGTTGCTTTTGGGATACTTAAAGACTCGGGATATCTTCCCAGGGTATCAATCCTGCTCGACAAACTGTTTCAAAAAATGGGTCTTAACGGAAAAGGCGTAATACCGCTCGTAATGGGTTTTTCATGTATTACAATGGCGATTCTGACAACCCGAATGCTTGATACAAAAAAGGAAAAAAACATCGCCACATTTCTCCTCCTTCTAGGCGTGCCGTGCGCTCCATTACTGGCAGTCATGTTCATCATATTAGGAAAAATGCCTGTATCGGCCACAATTACCGTATTTGGATTAATCTTTCTTCAAATTCTGGTTGCCGGTTTTTTTGCCAACAAAATTTTACCAGGATCACGGACACCGCTCTTTATGGAAATTCCGCCGATGCGTTTTCCAAAACCTTTTCAGGTATTAAAGATGTCTGCTGTAAAGACTTATTTTTTCATGAAAGAAGCTGTACCCATCTTTATCCTGGCATCACTTCTGGTGTTTCTGTTTGAAAGAACAGGCGGGTTGATGGTATTGGAAAGGATATCTGAGCCGGTAATAAGCGGTTTCATGGGACTTCCAGAAAAAAGCGTGCAGGTGTTCATTAAAACCATAATCCGAAGAGAGAGCGGTGCCACTGAAATTGAACACCTGAGCGGCATTTATGATAATGTCCAGCTCGTTGTAAACTTATTGGTGATGACCTTCCTTTTGCCCTGCATGAACGCGACAATTGTTCTTTTCAAAGAACGGGGAAGCAAGGCAGCCCTTTTAATTATGGGAACGGTTATGATATATGCAATACTGATTGGAAGCGCTCTTAACCATATTTGCCGTATATTGGGCGTTACATTTACTTAGCGCCCAAACGAAAACTGTCTTTTTCGCCGATATCTGCGTTGGGCTCAAATTTTAATCCTCGAAATATTCCAATATATTCCTGCGGTTAAAATATTCGCCCGCCTTGATCTCAACGAAAAATCCTAGTTTTCGTTCAGACACTACTTAGACCATCTAAGGAGATCCTAATATGCTTACTGAAAAGCAGGAAGAGATCATGGAGGCCATTTGGTGCGCAGGGGAAAATGCGAACTACGCCATGGACGCAATAAAGAAGAGATGCATTGTCGATTTTACGGAAGAAGATCTGTCAGAGCTGGAAGATCAGGATTTGATCGTTCGTGGTGCCGACAAGATTACGTTTTCATCCGCGGGAAAACTCCTGGCTGAAGCGGTCATGCGGAGACACCGCCTTGCCGAGGTTCTGGTATCCAGCATTCTCAAGCTCAAAAATTCTGCCATGGAAGAGGTTGCCTGCAAGGTGGAGCACAGTCTGGCTCCCGAGGTTGAAGAATCCATTTGCACACTGCTCGGGCATCCGGATATCTGCCCTGACGGGAAACCGATTCCAAGAGGGAGATGTTGTAAGAAGCAGCTTAGAGTGGTTAACAACACGGTCATCAGTTTGAGCAAACTCAAACCAGGGGAAAGCGGAAAGATCACCTACATCAAACCCGACAGCCATTCGAATTTGCATCAACTGATGTCCATGGGGCTTCAACCTGGAATTGCCGTGACTGTCCATCGAACAAATCCTGCTTTCTGTATCAAGTTCGAAAATACCGAACTTGCTCTGGATGAAGTAATCGCCAGGAATATCTTTGTGTGGAAGATTGATTCAGAAAATCATCGGTAAATGGCTAGGAGGCTGTCCGAGAATAGCAATTTTGTTCAAAATCAAGGCATGCCTGAAAAAATACCACAGGTATATGGTTGATATTCCGAGGATATTTTTTCAGGCATAACGAAGAGTTTGGACAAAATGGCATTCTCGGACAGCCTCCTAGATGAGAGATGATATCATGAGCATCTATAATATCACAGAGGGTTCCGGTCAACAGGTAAGATTGAAAGACATTGATGATCGACCCGGACCGTATTGTATGAGCTTCGGGTTTGATATGGAGCCATTAAAACGGTCCGTGAGAAGGGCAGGGCTGATCAACAGTCCTTTG
>JAFDJF010000336.1 GCA_019307645.1 Deltaproteobacteria bacterium | reverse complement strand
TCTGAACCTCATGTAGTGTGAACTACACTTCGGGCCAGAAAATCATGACTACACACACATTTCACGCACTCTAACACGTTTTTGTTCGAAGTTTTATGCAACGTTAGGGTAAACTGAAGGAATGATTGAAAGTTAATAAGAAGATTATGGACTATCTGGATCCAGTTCCTACAAGTGAAGAACTGCAGGCTGTAAAAGATATGATGTCATCATTTCTAATAGGCCTGAAAAATTATAGCCTATACCCTGAAAATCACGAGATTTGCCAAACGTCTGTGGCAAATGCGGCCATGCGCCTGGGGTGCTTTCTAAAAAGCTACAATAATCTTAGACTGGATATAGCAAAAGATCGGCTTTTTTATAAAACTGAGGTTGTTTTCCAGGAATCAGAAAGCTCAGAAAAATTGGCAACCGTTCTTTTTCGGGATGGCATCCAATGGCTGCAATTTTTGGAAGGCTTTGGTTTCAATGAATTGAAAGACTTTTTTGGAATTCTAAAAGCATATACAAAATGGCAAGAGGACGCCGACGGAGATTTGGTGACAGCTTTCTGGGAGGCGGATTTTCCCAACTTTAGATATAAAGCGGTGGATGTGTATTGGGAGACTGAGCAATTACTCGATTATTCTCTCTTAGATACAGGAGGCGCTCAAAACAGTGCCAGTGTTGAGCAGGAAAAACAACGACAATCTTCGCTCGCTGTGGCCATGGAGGACCCTGAAGATTCACTATGGGAATTGACTTCCGAAGATGCCGAAAAACTTCGAAAAATGATTTTTGAGGAAGAAAAACGAGATAATCTGAATGATCTTTTATTTGTCGTATTTGCCCTTTTTAAAGATCAAACAGAAAATAGCGACCTTAAATTTGCTTTACAATTTCTAGAGGGTGGGCTTCGAGAAGCTCTGGAACAAGGTGATTTTCAATTTGCTTTTAGGCTGGTTAGTGGCTTGAGGAGAATTCAACGTGGCAGCAAAAATCAGAAAGTGTGGGCCATGGGTTATCTGGATCAATTTTTTTTAGAAATCTCCAGCCCAAAAGTACTGAATGTTGTTCCCGAAGATTTCAGGTCCCTGGATATGTTGGATTCTGAGAATTTAAAACAACTTAGTCAATTTTTTCTCCTTCTCCACCCAAACTCTATTTTGGTCCTTGGCCCCCTGTTCTCCAAGACTCAGTCGTTAAAGATCCAGCACCAGATCCTCCAAATAATCGGAAGCATGGCGGCGAAGGATATACGCCCTTTTGAACAACTTCTTAAAAGCCCTGACGAAATTATGGTTCAAAAGCTAGTTCCCGTATTGGGACAGTTAAAAGGAGAAAAACCCATCCAGATTTTGCTCAAAATGCTTCGGCATTCTTCGGATGGCGTGCGAAATCAGGTAGTTAAACAATTGGTAACGTTAAATGCTGAAATAATAAAGGAGATCTTTTCCCTGGTGGAAGATCCTAATGACTCTATTCGAAACCTGGTATTAAGAAAGCTGGGAAAAATCAGAAACGAGACATCTGAAGATCTATTAATGAATTATTTAGAAAAAAGGCAGTTTGCAATCACAAAGCATCAACACCTTCTGGCCTGTTACCGTGCTCTCGGGAGATGTGGCTCCAATCGTTCCGTTCCATTCCTCCGTAAATCGCTTTTTAAGCGAGGTTGGTTCCCAGATTTTAGATCGATACATCGTCGTGGGGCGACTGTGGCTTTAATTGCGCTTGGGACAAAGGAGGCCCAAGAAATCCTGAAAAATGCCTCTAAAAGTTATTTCCCGACAGTGCGACTTGCTTACAGAAAAGCCTTGGAATTTAGTCAATGACGCATCAGCCCAAACAATTAATCTCAGAATTTCAGAAACGTCGAAATGTCTTAGGGGAAAGGTTTCTCATAGCATTGTATAGATTGACTTCTACAGTCAAAATCTATCAGAGCAATAATGAAATTCTCAGGGATTGTGCTAAAGAATTCATGGACATCATAGCTCAATGGGTTGCAGAAGAAGGCTATTTGACTATTCGGAGCTCTCGCGGACAGTTTTTCCTGTATGAAGAAAAACTTATTTACCAGCGTGAGAACATCAACGTTATCAAAGAAATGTTAGATTACTTTGAACAACGGATGATTCCAGGGTTTCGTTTCAGTCACGCCATTAATGATACATCCATTGAAGAGATTTTAACTTTCACGCGCTTGCTGAACAATGCTGAAAAAGAAGAAGATCCCTTACCGCGACTCAGACAAAAGTTAGCAGAAGGATCCTTCCAATGGGTTGAAATTGACTATCTCCCAGAAACAATTCAGGAAGAATATAACGAAGAATTAAAAGAGATAGCCCGGAAAACCTATTCCCATGCACTTTCGTCAGTCAAAGAAGTTTCCCAAAAAATTGCATCACAAGGTCGTGCTGGAGTGCTAAAGCTTAAACGAATCGTCCAGGATATGGTGGACTTCCTATCAGAGGATGATCCTGTTTTGCTGAGCATGAGTACTATCCGAGAATATGATGATTATACATATACTCACTCAGTCAATGTAGCGATACTTTCTTTATGTCTGGGAAAGCGTATAGGATTACCTAAGGTTTCTTTGAGTTGGCTTGGGATCTGTGGACTGGTTCATGACTTGGGAAAACTTGATGTTCCGCAGGAAATCCTGAACAAGCCAGGGAAGTTAACTGACAGTGAGTTCCGAGAAATGGAGAAACACCCTTTGAGAAGCGTCAGCCAAATTTTCAAATTGCGGGCTTCTCGAGATCTTAAAGCGAAAATATTGCTGCCTCCTTTGGAGCACCACATGAAATATGATTTTTCAGGCTACCCCAGGGTGCGCAGAAAGCAACCTTTAAGTCTGTTCGGAAGAATCATCGGCATCGCAGATGTGTTTGATGCTTTTTCATCCCCCAGGGTATACCGTCCGATAGCTTACAGCCCTGATAAAGTTTTAGGCATTATGATGGAAGGAGCGGGGAAGGATTTTGATCCACTGTTGTTGAAGGTCTTTATTAACATGCTCGGCGTATATCCTGTAGGTACACTTCTACAATTAGACTCAGATGAAAGGGGATTGGTTGTGGCTTCTGCCGAGAGTGAAGATAAATCCAGGCCTATAATTGTTTTATTGAAATCGGATAATCAAGGCGGCTATAAGAAAGGAAAGTTAGTCAACTTATCAGAACGGAATCCAAAAACAGGCGCCTTTGTCAGAAATATTGTAAGAAGTTACCATCCCTCAAGCTTCGGGATCCAACCCGTTGGGTTTATTTTATAAGGAGAAGCTGCAAAATATTATTTAAGGGTTCGCGCAATTTGGGCCGGAGTTCTCTATTCAGGCCGTGCAGCAGATAGAAGTCAATGTGATTTGGTTGGTGTCAGTAATTGGTTACTGAATACTGATCACTGTATTTCGCCGGGGCATAAAAAAAGCCTCTTTCCTCGAATAGAAAAAGGCTTTTTTCTCCTGTTTTCAACTCTCCAGCCGTCAGATATGTCTATATCAGATTATGGTGACTTTCTGCATGTCTAATCTGAGCAGGCTCAATTACATGAGGCACGTACAGCCTCGCCCCGTGTGCATGGACTAACGACGCCAATATCACCTGCAAACCCATCATTTTTTGACGGCATGATTAACAGATCAGCATTCCTGGTTCCATAACTCTTAACTTTGTCAACAAGCCTGCTGAACAGTTCGCCGTACTCCCCGGTCAGCAGGTTTGGGTACCCCATAATGCCCTCAAGTTCAAGGAATCTTGTCAGGAACTCATCGTCACCTAATTGACAGCAATAATGCTTATAGACCATCTCTGCTTTATCGCCTCCATTCCTGGAATGGACACTTTCGGCCGTTATTAAAGCAACATGCGCTTCATTTGAAAAAATATAACATTCAAAACCGCCATCTATATCTGCCTTAGCTTCAAAGTCGAGGCTGAAACCTTCTGATTTAAGGCCTGCGAATAAACAGTCTTTTACTACAGATTTCATAATGAACCTCCTCTTGCTTTGGTTTTCATTTTGCGATCAGGCAGTAGGGTACGCATCAACCATGCCAAACTCGATTAATTCTGGCGGGAACAGCATAACATTTTGATATTTATGAAAAAACAGTTAGAATGAAATGCAGGCAGGGTTTGTCTTGCATATCAAGATATAGGTGAAATTCACAACAATATGTGAAATTCCCGCAAAAACCGGTCCTCGAAAGTCGTCGAACCCGAGTTTTTTGTTTCTATTTTCCGCCCGTCATATTCGTGAGAGGTTGTGTTA
>JAFDJF010000335.1 GCA_019307645.1 Deltaproteobacteria bacterium | reverse complement strand
ATCTCAGCTTCAGGACCATAAGGGGCAAAATCACCATAGATACCGCGAGCAAAAAACAGTGGATATTTTTCAACACCAATGGCCTTGCCTTTAAAATCAGGCAGCCTCAGGTCAGGCAGGCCATAGGGCGGAAATGCGATCCACCCGCCGGGAACATTGATGGACCCGGTAAGGGCCTGTAAAATCGCTATGGCGCGGGTGTTCTGCATGTTGTTTGACTGCCGGTCCAGACCGCCTGTGCCCTGCACAATACAGCCGGGCTGGTTCTCAAAAAATGTCCTCGTAATCTCAACAATCTCTTCAGCCGGCACACCGGTAATCTGGGAAACCTCCGCCGGTGGATACTGCTTTACATGCTCAACCAGTTTGTCAAAACCATATACATACTCATCCACAAATTTCTTGTCGTAAAGCTCTTCCTTGATGGCAACGTGCATCATTCCCAGTGCCAGCGCACAGTCCGTACCCGGCCTGATCTTGACCCACTTGCCCATTTTGGCCGTCTCAGTATTTCTCACGTCTATGGAAATAAGTTTCATGCCCTTGGGCACCAGCTCCTGCTGTATCTTGTTTAATAAAGAAAATTTTGAACCATATGGATCATTGGCCCAGAGAATCATGCTTCTGGGGTCGGTCCAGTCTGCTTCCAGGTTGTATCCGAATGTTACCGCACGGGCAACGACTCTGGCGACAAATCACCCGGTCTCAACAGAAAAATAGTTCGGCGTCCCATAGGCCATTCGGAACCGCTGCAAAAATGCCGCAGATTCCAGACGTTCCACCGCAACAGATCCGGCATAACACACGAGCGCTTCAGGACCGAACTCGTCTCTTATCTTGGCAAGCTTGCCGGATATTTCGTCTAAGGCCTGATCCCATGAGATCGGAACATGTTTATCCCCCTCTTTCTTGAGCGGGGTCTTCAGACGCTCTTCACTGTAAAGTTGGTCAATCATGACCTCGCCCTTCGGGCACAGCTCCCCCTTGTTGATGGGGCTCAAGGGATCTCCCTCAACCTTGATGAGCTTGCCGTCTTCTACATGGTAAACTACGCCACAGCAGTTTACACATTCGCAGCATTCTCCTCTTATCCTTTTTACTGCCATAAATCGTCCTCCCTTAAGTTAATGTTAAACAACTGGTTCAAAGTCCGTTACAAAGTGTTGATCAAAATTACATCACTTTCCAAATGGACATTTTGGAAACGTGCAGGTCTTACATTCCAGGCAAAAAGCGCCATTACCCATCCGGGCCAGGTCACTGCGTTTGATCTCAACGCCTGCAAGTAATCTCGGCAGAAAAAGATCCAGACTGGTGGTCTTGAAATACAGAGCGCAAGCAGGCACGCCGATAACCTGGGCCTGCCCAATTCGGGCAATTAAAGTCATTGCACCGGGTAAAATAGGGGCGCCGTAAAGCATATCCTCGGTTCCGGCATCAATGAGCGCCTGTCTGGTGACATCATCCGGGTCAACAGACAGGCCTGCCGTCGTAACCAAAAGATCAACGCCCGCATCCAGTAGTTCTTTCACCCCGTTACTGATGGCGGTCCGATCATCGGGTACGATCAGAGACTTGACAACAAGACTTCCAAGTTTTCCCACTTTGTCGCTGATAATCGGAACAAACCTGTCCTTTATCAGACCCTGAAATACTTCTGTGCCGGTAACAAGGATGCCCACCCTTGCCTTCCGAAGTGGTAACACGGAAAGCAACGGCCCGTCACTTAGCACGGCCATGGCTTTATTAAAATCTGATTTTGGGAGAAACAGCGGAATCGCCCGACTGCCGGCCAGTGATGCCCCACTGTTCACCATAGAGAAACCCTGCCGTGTTGCGCACATGACACCCGGAACCAGGTTGAACATCTCAAGGCGTTTTTCATCCACCACAAGCAAACCATCCAGTTTTGCATTGAAATTGACCTTGCCTTCAACTGGGGATTCCGTATAAGACACACCCTCGCCTGCAATGGCACGGCCAAAGGCCAGGGCGGCTTCGTCCTCGTGTACCCATTCCGGGCCGAACTGGTTTTCTTCTTCCACATAAAGATTTTGCCGCCCCATTCGCTGCAGACGGCAGACGTCCCCCGCGGTTATCGTCTGGCCCCGTCTAAAGGCAGGACCTTTACTTTCCCCGGGAATAATCAAGGTCATATCATGCAGGGCCCGCTGACCAACCGCCTGCTCAACAGGCACTGTTTTGAAAGGTATATTGGAAGTCATCATCTCCCGATCAAAATCATCCGACGTCACGTAAGGCGCTTCCCCCTGGCATGCCCGGCAGATTCCCCCATCGCCACAGGGATAGGCCTCCTGGCACAACGGGCAGACAACAAACCCGCCGCGAACCTTCTTTTTAATGAATTGAGGCTGCAGTTGGACATTCTGAAGGCTATACAGGTTGAAGCCTGCTTCCCTAATCTGATCCTGCAGGAGCTGGGAATCTTGCTCCTTTTTTGGCTTGAGCTTGAAAAACCAGCTTTTCACCTCAGGCCAGTCTTCCAGTTTTTTTGGGTCGACAAAAACCCGCACACCTGCGCCCTCAAATTTTTCGTAAAAGCTTAAGGCGTAACGGCCAAAATGGAGGATCTTGAGCCAGCCGTTTCCTATGGTATTCGGGGTAAGAAGCTGAATCGCATCCGGAAGGCACTTTGGGGTTTCGCAAACTGCATCGAATAATTCTCCCTCCGGAAGATTTCTCAGAGCGAGATCAACCATGAATCCCCCGATGATAACACCGGGGGCAGTGTAACCATGAAAGGATTTTACGATTGAAACAAATTCATCAAAGGAATGAGGACCTATATTCATAAAAATACTTCCAAAAAAAGATTTGAAACATGCCTGTCAATTTCCATGCGGAAATGTTCATATCTACCGCAAAGGATATATTTTATTATAAAAAGAAGTGATATCTGTCAAGCGAAAGTTGGCATACGATCGACCGGATCTCAGGGGCGGGTACGATTCAATATTCAGAGTCCTTGATTGGACGCGCCCCATTGGCGCACTCTTTTCCGTACAAAGAAAATACGATTGAAATGTTTCTCATATTCCTCAAAACCCCCTTTTTCTTCCATCCATCGCCCTATGAATGCCTCATTTTGCCGTATATTTCATCTCAAGCCTCTTAAAACGATCAAGATCAATCAGCTCTCCATATTGTTGAAAATCCAGCATATCAACAGACACCCCGGTTGTGGTTCCATGTGTCCTGAGGTGTGTCAGGCATGTCGTCATTGCAGCCATGGCGGCGAATAACCCTGATAAAGGGTAGGCGACCAGCTTAAACCCCAGATCCTGCAGTTCAGGGACCGTAAGAAACGGGGTTTTGCCCCCCTCAACCATGTTTGCGAAGAGCGGTACGCCGGGAAGAGATTCAACAATGGTATGTAAATCTTCAATTGACTCTGGGGCTTCAATGAATACGACATCAGCCCCTGCTTCAAAATAGGCCATACCGCGCTCAATTGCCGCATCAAGCCCAAGGGGCGCCAGCGCATCCGTGCGGCCAATGATAACCGGTCCGCTTTCCCCCCGTGCTTCAACGGCGGCCCGAATCTTTTCCACATGCTCTGCCATGCTGATCAGCCGTTTTCCATCAAAATGGCCACATTTTTTCGGCCACTGCTGGTCTTCCAGAATTATTCCGGCAACGCCCAGTGGCATGATATCGCTTACCGTGCGCATTACATTGAGGGGATTGCCATAACCCGTGTCAGCATCCGCAATCAACGGGACGGCCACCGACTGTGCAATTCGACCCACGGTATAAAGCATCTCGGTTGCGGTCAGGTATCCGTAGTCCGGACGGCCCAGTGTAGAACCGGAAATCCCGAAACCGCTTGTAAACACCAGCTCAAAACCAAGTTTTTCAACTATCTTTGCTCCAAGGCAGTCGTAAACCCCGGGACCCACATGGATTCCCGGACGCCTGATCAGCTCGCGAAGCGCCTTTGCCTTATCTGAACTCGCTTGGGACATTAACATGTCCTCCCAATATGTTCGACGTTTTTCATTTGATCAGCTTGACGTTCACTCAATGCCGTTAAATTAAGGATTGCAAATAAAAGCTGGCTCCGAATTTGGGGTTTCTTGAAGGCCCTCTGTAAACCTGACTGGGAATGTGACCCAATATTGACGATCCCGTCATTCTTTGTAGTAAAGAATCCGGGTCCTGAGGGCCCGGCATTGGTTTCACCCCGCAGGGGTGTACATGGACACACGGTCTTCATAAGTGATCTAAAGTGTCTAAAGTGA
>JAFDJF010000334.1 GCA_019307645.1 Deltaproteobacteria bacterium | reverse complement strand
CGGTTTTCTGTATTTGCATATAACGATCAATAGCCACGGGTCATAAAAATGGTCCCGTGGCTATTATTTCGTATTTATTACATATGATATAATGTACGGATCTAGCCTTTTGACCAGTCCCTGTTAATGTAGTCCTCTTTATCGACCCAGTCGACCTGGTCCACATACTTATCCACATCCCACGGAACGGGATCATTGGACAGCTTGTTCGGGTCAAACTCCTTTTTCACCTTCTCAAACCACTTGCGGCACTCAGGGCCGTATGCCTTTCCGGTGAGGTTCATGGGGCTCGCGTAGATATTAAAGGCGTTGAACATTCCCCACTCGGCATCCAGGGTCGGTACCTTGATATAGTTCCACTCGTCCTTCTTATACAGGTCTTTCTGATCCGGGTTCGGATCCCAGTACTGGAGGAACTCGATATAACCCATATGACCGAGCTCACTCACCTGGAACCATCCCGGCTCGCCATAGTCATCCATGAGAGGAGGCGTGAAGGCCGGTTTTTCCCTTGCCAGGCCTTCGCCGCCTTTAACGCCGCAGTCCAGGGTGTCCACTGTAACCTGTACGGATGTATAGGCGCCGGTCATCATCCACATGGTGGCGGAGTCGGCATTCTTGATCCAGGAGTTATCCGACTGCCTGGTACGGCCCAGTTTTCCGCCATAACTTTCCATGATGTCCGTGAGGACCCGTTCTTCATATTCCAGCTGCTCTTCAGAGGTGTAGCCCACCAGCATGACACGGCAGATATGCATATTACCGAGACTGTCTCTGGCCTCCTGGGTGTTCCATCCTTCCCAGAAGTCTTCCCTGCAGCCTGCCTTGGCAATATAGCGCCACTGGATGGGCACCTTTGTCAGGGCCGCACCGATCTCCGCCTTTCCGATATCATACATGCACTCCACCAGATCATCCCGGTGGGGCATGGTCCAGTTGTACCAGCGGATTCGCTTCTTTTCCGGGAACTTCAGGGTGGTGTGAGGCGTAATACCCACAGGCGTGAGCCCCTCATCATGGAACGGCAGCAGTTTAACCGTCAGTTTTGTAACAACGCCCATGGCGCCGAACCAGCCTATCCAGCCCCTCAAGAGGCCTCTTAAGTCAGGACCCGGACCTTCACCCCAGAAGGGGTCGTCCTGCATACTCAGGGATCCTGTTTTTAAGAGCTCTCCGTCAGGCAGGACCCATTCGGCAGCCAGGACCCTGCGACCGGGAACGCCGTTTCGATAATTAAGAGGGGAAAGGCCCCAGTTGATATGATTTGCTACTACGGAGACCTGGGAACCGCCACCGGGCGTGGTGGTATACATGCCTCTTTTGATGGCCTCTTCCTGGAGCTGAGAAAAAATAACTCCGGGTCCGCAGATGGCACACATGTTTTCTTCGTCTATTTCCAGATCATTCATGCGCTTAAGGTCGATCAATATGCTGTCCGGTTTTTTGGGTGCGCAGTGGGAGATCCAAAAAGAACTGGCCGGGACATAATTGATCTTATATCTGCTTGCAATCTTTAGAATGCCCTGCACTTCTTTGGTGGTGCTCGGCATCGCGATGACGGCAGGCGGGACATTCATATCCAGATCAATGCCTGTGTCCTTTCCGTGTCCGAGTCTCCCCACATAGGCCTGCGCGATCACCTGATCATCGGTGACATATTGTGAACCAACAATATCTACAATTGCTTGATATGCTTCTTGTGGTATGCCCATTGACAACCTCCTTTTCAAAATCTCCTACATGCAGGCCAGGATGATCTCGGTGATATCATAGACCTTTATGTTCATGTTATTTTCTTCTGATGCTTCGCTGAATACCTTCTTGCAGTAGGGGCATGCGCTGATTACTGCCTCGGCAGCAACCGACTGCACTTCGGTCAGCCTTTCTTTGGCCGCCCACTTTGCAAAGTCCGGATACGCATCCATGACACCGCCGCCAGCGCCGCAGCAGAAGGCGTTTTCTTTCATTCTCGGCATTTCCACCACATCCAGACCGGGGATATTGTTCAGGATATCTCTCGGTGGCTGGTAACATCCGAATGTACCCCTTCTATATTCCTTTTTAGGTTCCAGGATACCGTATTTGCCGCGGGTGCCTTCCCATTCCACCCATGGCTCACCCTGGCGGGCCAGCCTGCAGGGGTCATGGTAGGTGGCTCTTATGTTCATGGGCTTGCTGAGCTCAAATTTTCCTTCGTTTACAAGCTTGGAAATCAATTCCACCAGATGGACCACTTCATATCCCATGTCGGAAGTGTTCTTGGAAAACATCTTGGGATAAATCACCTTCCATGTGTTGTAACACTCGGCACAACTGGTCACGAGGATCTTGGCACCGGTTGCCTTCAGGTTATCAATGTTTTTCTGGGCAATGACTTTGGCTTCATCGATCATGCCGCAAGTGGCCACAGGATGACCGCAGCAGCTGTCTTTATCGCCCATGGTCATAAAATTAATGCCGGCCTTGTTCAAAATTTTCCCGGTTGCCTGGGCAATGCCTTTTTCCACATAAGATGCGGAGCAGCCCGGGAAGTAGACCATATCGGCCTTGTCACTGATCTTGATATCATCGGTGATCCAGCCCAGTCTGTCTTCTGCCGCACCGTATCGGTTTCCCTTGTCCGCTATGTTCTGCGCCACTGTTTTGTGCGCCGGCATGGGGCCCTGGCCGTCCTTGACTGCCTTGACTCTCAGGGATTCCAGGACTGTAAACGGCTCGAGATCCAGATTCCTTTTGCAACCGGGATCACAGGCGCCGCAATGCTGGCACATATACATGATGTCCAGGTATTCCGGGGTGTAATCAATCGTCCCTTCCATAAGGGACTTGGCTATTTTCAGTCTTCCCATGCATGCGTAACCGTCAAACAGTTTATAGGCATTACTGGGACACTTTACCCCGTATCGCACACCAGGCATATACACATGGTCTACCCAAACACAGCCTTTACAACCAATACAACGGTCTATGTCGTATTCGTAGTTGTTAACATCGTAATTATCCTTCATAATAGAATTCCTCCTATAAATGGCTCTTTACTGGATCAAAAAAGTTTAGAAACACAGATTACCCGGGTTCATGATGTTGTTCTCATCAAAGATGTTTTTCACTCTCTTCAATGTGGCGGTATAACTTGCGGCTCTTTCGTAAACCATATCCGATAAAGATCCATAGGGTCTTGTAAACAGCGCTCCCTGAGCCTGCATGGCCTTGGCGGCCGCATCATGGAGACTCCGGACTTTTGTTTTTTCAGCTTCGTCATTGGGATCATAGAACATGTTGAATTCAACATGGCATCCGCGGGCGCCTTCAATGGGTTGCAGATAGGTTCCGATGTTGCTGACCGGGAAGTTCTGCTCCACAGCCACCTTTGTCATGATCTCGGTAAACTCGGGAACCTTGCTGAGTTTGGTAATAAATATCAGGTCCTGACTGTTGCCGGTCAGTCTGTGCTTCCAGTATGGACCTTCATCGGTCCAGGGCTGCCGAAGGATCTCGGTCAGCCTGATGGCTGCATGACCGCTTCCGGGCAGGGAATTCTTGTACTGAAGGCCGTTAAACTTCCTGCAGATATCGTCTATGGCATTTGTTTCATACTGGATTTTTTCTTCCGGTCTGCGTCGGGAAGCCCTCAAAGCCAGTACCAGAGTCCACTCGGGCAGTTCCTTCATGAGGACATCAAAATCAGTGGGATACTCTTCCGCACAGATTAGGGCCATATCCAGCTTGCTCATCAGAAAGCAGTCATAGCCGATCTTTCTACGCAAAAGCATGTATGTGGGTTTGATGGCATCTTCCAGGTTGTTAAAGGGGAAGAAAAAGAATTTGTTCACGGGTGAGACATACTCCGTCTTGATAATGGCCCATGTGACGATTCCCATGGTTCCCTGCGCGCCCTGGAGCAGGCGGTAGAAGTCCATCACGCCCGGACCTTACGGGTTGACGCCTTCGGAAAAAGACTTGGGGAATGTGGGTGCACTGGCAGACCCTGTCCTGAACAGGGTCCCGTTGGGCCAGACAACCTCCATGGACAACATGGGGTCGGCATACTCATACAGGGGAATGACCAGAGGGGATCTTTCCAGAAACGTGGTAATAACCGACTGTTCGCCGTGGGGCAGCATGGGCGGACAGACCATCAGGTTTTTCTCTGCAAGCACCGGATAAAGCTGGTTCCAGGTAACACCGGGCTCCACAGTGATCTTCCTGTTTCGTTCGTCCAGGTTCCAGATCTTGTTCATGTTCTTCATGTCAACGACGATGCCGC
>JAFDJF010000333.1 GCA_019307645.1 Deltaproteobacteria bacterium | reverse complement strand
GCCAAAGCGAGACAACAGAGCCACGTCGGTGGCATCTCAGCTGAATGGCATCGGCACCTGCTTTTTCCAATATCTGTGCAAGCCCCTGACTCTCCCAAATGGTCATGCCTTTCTCCCCACCAAATTCCAAGGCATTAATAATCACACTCACAGGGTAGTCCCGGCTCAGGCGATTTTTGATCCCCCCTATGATGTCGACCATTATCTTGGCCCGGTTTTCAAGGCTTCCACAACCATAGGCATCCTGGCGCTTGTTCCACAAGCGAGACAAAAATGTTGCGAACAAATGGCTTGCTGCAGCATTGATCTCTACCCCGTCAAACCCCGCCTTCCGGGCACGTTCGGCCGCATTGACAACCTTTACAACGATCTCTTCTATTTCGGCGACAGACAGTTCTCTGGGGGCCTCAAATCCAGGCAGTTCAGCTTGACTGAGTGCAGACGCAGCTACCGGCTGGACGCCTGTGGACCACGACATGTGCCACGGTCCGGCGTGGTGCAGTTGCAGAAATGTCGGGCAGCCGTGTTTATGAATAACCTGAACCAGTTCACTCAGCTTTGGGATGTATTTGTCATGGTCAATACGAAACCCGTCGAGATTGGCCATGCTTATGGGGTAATCGATGGTAGGACTCTCCACATTGATCAGACCGACACCGCCCTTTGCAAGCGACTCATAGTAGGCCTTGCATGCCTCGCTCATGTAGCTGTCATTCTCGTTATAGAGACAGCTCTCGGCGGTGGATTTTACCAGACGGTTCCGGACCTTTACATCCCCGATGTAAAACGGTTCAAGCAGTTTTTTAAATTTTGCCCGGCCGGTCATCTGACTGTCACTCCTCAATCGTATTACCCCTGAACTTCTGATTTCCTTAACTTCTCACCTTCTGCTCTTCCGCCCACCGCGTGATGCGCTGCGATATAGCCCCAGGCGATGCCGCGCATATTCGCGAGGCCGCTCTGATATCCTGCGCCGGAATCAAGGGCCGCCGCAGAATTCCCCACCGCGTACAGCCCCTTGATGGCATTTCCACGAACATGTACGACCTGAGCGTTTACGTCAGTTTTCAGCCCGCCCGCGTTGACACCAAAGCTCACAGGAACAAGCGGAATACCCCGATAGGGGGGCTTATTGAGCGGACCCATGGTGGGATTTTCGCGGCTCATGTCCCCCATGAAGGTTACAGGCGAAGGATAATTTCCACGGCCGAAGTCCTTATCAACGGCCTCTTCGCACAGCTTGTTATATCGATCTATTGTGGGTTTAAACTGCTCGGCGTTGATTCCGAGCTTTTGAGCCAGCTCTTGAGGCGTGTCCGCCTTTGCCGCCAGTGTTTCCGGGATGTCATCACCGGGCATGAAGGTTCCCACAGGATAGTTTTCGCAGAAATTCTGGTCAAAGATCAAATACGGCGGATAATTGGGATATCCCTGAGAAAGACCGTCCCATATTTTGACCCTCGGCTGGAACTCCTTGTAGAATGTCTCATCGCAAAAGCGCATGCCTTCGCGGTTTACCCATATGGCGTGAGGGCAGCCTCCTTCGATGGACCACCTGTAGAGCGGGGTGCCGTCAGGATGCGTCTCTCCGGGGATATTGTAGCCAAACAAGGTGCCGAGATTATGTGGGGGAACCGCTGCCATGGCAGCTCCGATTTCTCCTCCAAGCATGACATGATCACCCGCCACCTCCGGCATACACATGGATTTCCACTCTGGAAGATGCTCATAATATTTGGCCAGTTCCTCGTTATAATCATATCCGCCGATCGCGAGAACAACACCCTTATGCCCGCAAACAAAGAAATCCCGGCCTTGTTTTTCAGCCCGCACGCCGATCACTTTACCGTCTTCCGCGATCAGCTCACACACCGGTGTCTCCACATATGCAGGAATGCCGCGGTCGACCATGGCCGCCTTCACCAGAAAACCCATCAAACCAGATCCAAACCCGCGCAAATCGGCATCCATATTTTCGGCGATTTTCCCAAAATCCCATTTCATGCAACCTGAGATGCCGCCCCACTCAAACATTTCCACATGTGTCATGCCGCCGGGAAATATCTGGGATATGTAGGTCTTGTCCTGCCATTCGCCCAGTTCGGGACCATTGAACATCTCCGTCTCAAGATAGCGGCCCTCGGCGCAGGTGCCCGGGACATGGGGATAATAGTAATCGGGAAAACCTTTGATACAACGCCATTTCACCCCCGCCTCATTTTCCAGGTATTCAAGCGCCCGGGGTGCCGATTCCAGCATTCTGTCCAGCATGTCAGGGTCATTGTAACCGGCGGCGAGGAAATCCAAGTACGTTCTCCCTTCCTCACAGGAGTCTGTGAACCCCTCTTCCGCCATCTTGTGGTTGTTGGGAAGCCATACCTGACCGCCGGAATAGGCCGACACACCGCCCAGTTTCGAGGCCTTTTCCAGGACAACAGCCTTTTTTCCCAGATCGTGAGCAACGATCGCAGCTGTTATTCCGCCTAAACCCGAGCCAACACAGACAAGGTCTACCTCGAGATCCCAGTTCTCCGGATTGAGAGACATTTATGGCCTCCGTTTTTCAGATGTACCCGGGTTTCAGTGATAGTTTTCAGACCTATTTCCCGGAAATATACGCCAATGCGCTTTCGCCGGCCATGCGCCCTGAGTTGATTGCAAAACCCAGTGCAGTGCCTGCGCTTGCCGAATCATAGCTGTCGCCATACATTCCGCCTGCACAATTGCCGGCTGCATAGAGGCCGGGAATTACCTCAAAGTCTTTGTTCAGGACCTCTGTTCTGTGGTTGATCTTTATTCCACCCAATGTCCCCGTAAAAGAGGGGAAGCCCCTGACAGCATAAAACCTGGGTGTCCTGACAGGCTGCAGGTACTTCGGATCTTTCGCAAAAAGATCATCATGGCCCTGATCACAGAATTTATTGTATTCATCGATTGTTGCCACTAAAACCTTACCATCTACATGGATATTTGCAGCCAGCTCCTCAATTGAATTGGCCATAAAGACTTCTCCATCGCCATTCCCGCGCTTTAAGTCAGCATCAATCTCTTCAAGCTTCGTGGTCGTTGGAACATACATGCCCATCCCGCAATCAATACCGTGTTCCTTCATGTAGTTCTTTGTATTCTCGTCAAATATATGGAACATGATCTGATCCTTTTGATTTGCCTGTGCATTTCCCACAAATGGAAACTGGAAAATCCCTTCATCACAGAACCGTTTCCCCATCTTGTTGATCCAGAGGTAAGGCTGTGTAAGGGTGGCTGCCAGATGCGTTAATCCCTTTTCAGTTCTTACAACAGGGGTAATCAGCTGCAATACATCCGTTCCTTCGGCCGCAGCGCCGGCTTCCCAGGCCATCTGAATGCCTTCTCCCATTTTCCCCTCATTGCCCATGGGGAGCAGGTCAGGGCCTGCGTTCGTATATTTTTCCAGCATTTCCTTATTATTGGCAAAACCACCGTCAGTAATAACAACCGCTTTTGCACTTGCCCGAATGGTGTTCCCGTCTCTGTCTTCAGCAATCAGGCCGGTAACACGGCCTTCCTCTGTAATAAGCTTTTTGGCTGTGGTCTTGGTAATTATCTGGACCTTGTTTTCCTTTGCCTTTTTCAGGAGGACCTTAACCATCGCGGCGCCATATCCTTTGATCGTATGCCACGTCCGCGGCCCGCCAGGATAAAGTGCAGCAGGTTCGATGAATTCAACGCCCAGATCCTGAAGCCACTCAATTGTATTGGCCGACTTGTCTATGAAGGCCCTGACCAGATGGGGATTTGCCCGCCAATTGGTGGCTTCCATATGTCTCTTGAACACATCATCTTTTGTCAGTATGATATTTTTCCTGAATTGCATCGAGCTTTCAGCAGCGAACATCCCTTCTGCAAAGGTCGTGCTCCCTCCGACCCCTGCCATTCTTTCAATCACAATAACGCTTACGCCACCGGATGCAGCTGTTATTGCCGCAGCCAAACCGGCTCCACCACCCCCAATAGCGACAACATCCGCCACCCGGTTTAAATTATCCGACATTTGCTTTACCTCCAATATTTAAATGTCTTTCAAGAGCTTATTGGCCGGAGACGCCTCGATCGTATCACCAAACACTTTCAGAGCATCCGACAGTGCCGTTAACTCCCTGGACTGAACAACAGGGATATTATCCGTGCCACTCCGCTCCAATGCTTCGATGACATACGTTACGGTAAGCATGTTAATATCACGGGCAGGCTGGTAGGCAGCCTCTTTGGATTCATCATTGCTGGTA
>JAFDJF010000332.1 GCA_019307645.1 Deltaproteobacteria bacterium | reverse complement strand
AGGGTTATGATCGATCAGGGCGTGTGTACTGAAAGGGACATGGCCGAGGTTGTGGCCCGGAGCAGGGCAAATGCCAGGAATACGCCCAGCGCCCAGTTAAAGGGCGATGTGGATGTGAAAACCCTTCTGGCAGAGCCCACCTTTGTCTCTCCTCTGCGCAAGCATGACTGCCCCCCCATATGTGACGGGGCGTCAGCCGTCGTGCTTGCATCAGAAGAGGTGGCAAGAAAAAAATGCAAACGCCCGGCATTTATCCGTGGTATCCAGGACCGTATCGATGCCCATCATCTGGGGTGTCGTGACCTGACAACGTCCTTATCGACCACCCTTGCAGGAGAAGCAGCCGGCATTCATAACGGACCCATTGATATTGCTGAACTGCATGCCCCGTTCAGCCACCAGGAAATCATTCTGAAAAACGCATTAAACCTTGGGGATGATGTTTCTGTAAATCCGTCAGGCGGTGCCCTGGCAGGCAATATTTTCATGTCTTCGGGCCTCAGCCGTATTGGTGAGGTTGCCCAGCGAATCATAAACAATGAAGCAAATCGTGGTGTTGGCCATGCCAGTTCAGGGCCATGCCTGCAGCATAACCTGGTTACAGTGTTGGAGGGTGAATAAATGGCCAATTTAAGTGCAGTTGTCGGTGTCGGTCAGATACGAAGCAGGACAAAGCATGCAGATAAATCCATTGCCGGCATGGTTCGTGTGGCAGCCGATCGTGCCCTTGAGGATGCGGGTGTAACATGGAACGATATCGAAGCGGTAATTATCGGCAAAGCCCCTGATTTTTTTGAGGGGGTATTGCAGCCGGAGCTGTATCTTGCAGAGGCGTTAGGCGCTGTGGGCAAACCCATGCTGCGGGTCCATACGGCAGGCAGTGTGGGAGGCTCAACCGGTGTGGTGGCGGCCTCATATGTTCAGAGCGGGGCATTTAAGCGCGTGCTGGTATTATGTTTTGAGAAACAGTCTGAGGGGAATGCCATGTGGGCACTTTCTCCAAAAATGCCTTTTTCGCCTCACATCAATGCCGGTGCGGGCGGCTATTTTGCGCCGGCCATGCGTCTGTATATAGAAAAATATCATGCGGATCCTGATACGGGGTACATGGTTGCCGTTAAAGACAGGTTGAATGCGCTCAAGAATCCCTACGCACATCTTACGATTGAAGATATCAGCATAGAGATGGTCAAAGAATCTCCGATGCTTTGGGAACCCATACGCTACCTTGAAAGCTGTCCGTCTTCAGACGGGGCCTGTGCCATGGTGATTGTCGATGAAAGCCTTGTCAAAGATTCTCCGAACAAACCCGCATGGATACTGGGGACATCCGTTAGATCCGAGCCCACCATGTACGCGCACAGGGATACTGTCTCTCCGCCGTCAATCCGGGATTGCGCCAAAGATGTTTACAGACAGGCAGGCATCACCAACCCGCGCAGGGAAATAGACATGGCAGAACTCTATGTCCCGTTCAGCTGGTACGAGCCCATGTGGCTTGAAGCCACGGGATTAGCAGAACAGGGCGAGGGCTGGAAAATGACTATGGAAGGCATAACCGCCATTGACGGCGATATGCCCGTCAACTGCTCAGGCGGTGTGATTTCATCCAATCCCATCGGCGCTTCAGGCCTGATCCGCTTTGCAGAGGCGGCCCTGCAGGTTCGCGCCATGGCGGGCGAGCACCAGATCGAGGGCGCAAAGACAGCCATAGGACATGCCATGGGAGGTGGGGCACAGTTCTTTGCCATGTGGGCGGTGGGGGCTGAAAAACCTTAAAACAGTACAGGTCAGACAGGTGGTTCAGTTCGGCGGGGACGTATTCAGACAACCTTGTATTTTTCTGTATCAGGGGCCTCCCCAATTCCGCCTCCCTCGCATCTTTGCTTCGGTCCGACTGACACAACGAACCCGACAGCAGATCTGACACCATTCTCGACTTATTTGCAGGGATTTGCAAAATAGTCTTGACTTATTTGCAAAACCATGCAAAATGGTCACATGAAACGCCTTCAGCAAAAACTGATAACGCAAGATCTTTCCAGGAAGATGGTATTCTTGACCGGTCCACGCCAGGTAGGCAAAACCTATCTGGCGCAGGAGATCGCAAAAGGATTTCAGAAATCCGTTTATCTGAATTACGATCACTTCGAAGATCGTGATATCATCCGGAATGCAGGATGGTTACCGGATACCGAACTCCTCATTCTCGATGAACTGCACAAGATGGAAGGCTGGAAGAACTATCTGAAGGGCATTTATGATACCCGGCCCGGAAATCTGAAAATTATCGTGACCGGCAGTGCCCGCCTGGATACCCTGCGCAGAAGCGGAGATTCCATGGCCGGCCGTTTTTTTACTCACAGACTGAACCCGCTTTCCCTGGTGGAAATCCCGGAAGGAGACGGAGACGATATCCTTAAAAGGCTTCTGTCGATGGGCGGGTTTCCAGAGCCCTATCTGGCGGAAACGGTTGAGGAAGCTGACCGATGGCGCATGCAGTATGTGGATGGATTGATCCGGAATGATATCCTTGACTTTGAGAAAGTTCATGATTTCAAGGCCATCCAGCTTACACTCGAGATGCTCCGTCATCGTGTGGGCTCTCCGTTATCGTTTTCCTCTCTTGCAGGGGATATCCATTGTTCCCCCAATACAATACGGCGCTATGTTGAGATCATGGAGGCCCTTTTTATCATTTTCAGGGTTACTCCCCATCACCGTAACATCGCGCGTTCACTCCTGAAAGAGCCCAAGATATACTTTTACGATACGGGTATGGTCAAGGGAGACGAGGGAGTACGCTTTGAGAATCTGGTTGCGTGCAGTCTCTTGAAACATGTGAACGCGATTGAGGATTACGAAGGAAAAAGAGCAGAGCTCAAGTATCTGCGTACAAAAGAAAAAAAGGAGGTAGATTTTGCCCTGGTCGTTGAAGACAGACCCATTATGCTGATAGAGGCCAAACTGTCCGATTCGACCGTCACCCGGGCGCTGAAATATTTCAACCGGAAATATGGATTTTCAGCAGTCCAGGTGATCAAAAATCTACGTCAGGAAAGAATATCCGATTCAGTTGAATTGCGTAAAGGGGTTAATTTTCTGAAGACATTAAAGCTGTAAAAACCGCCGGGAAACATTCAGTCTCCCCGGTTGTGACTTATACCTATCCCAGCCCATTCCGGCATACAAAGCCGAACATCCAACATCGAATAAAAACTCAACAACCAGATTTACCCAATAGACACAACGGACAAAATCGACCGTATTCTCCCCTCAAATCGGGGCATCTCTACAAACTAAAGAGACGTTCGTACACTGCGTGGAATTGGAAAGCATTTTAAGGGCAATTCTCAACTAAAAAGCACCCGTGCCTTAGGTCGTACCCGTCCTCAGGTCTGGCGATTCATCTATTCCGTCATCTTTTCAGAAGCGATCATCTGCGATCTTCGCTCCAGAGCAATTTGTCTTGCGAGGAAAATTTTTACCAGGCTCTGGTAAGGGATATCCTTTTTGTTTGCAAGGGTCTTCAACTCCGCCAGCATATCCTCTGGAAGTCGAATAGAGATCGATTTTACCGATGGCTTCAGTTTAGGAAAAGACGCCCTCTTGAAATCTTTGGTATCAAAATAATCGAGCGGCGAATGAGTGGCCCAGAATTCTCTCTCCTCATCTTCATCCCTAAAATCCGGAATAATTCTATCCTTTTTCATAGTAAAATTTCCTCTCTTTTTTATTCATACCCCTGGTAGAAATTATCCTGTTCATGTTATTCCTCCGTGTGAAAATGATGGCAAGAAGTGCCATGGGTGTCAGGCCTACACAGTTGATAAACAGAAAACATTTCAGGCTTTGACTTGTCAACTGTGTAGGTCTGACACCTGTTGCTTTAGACACCTATTGCTTTACGTGGTCCGGGCTGAAATACCAGATGTTCGAATCAATCCTCATCCAGTCATTCCATTTTTGCGGAAAAGATGGTTAGCAATAACTCAGAATCGTCGATGAGTCGATAAATTGGTTTCTTGCCTGAGAGCGTTTCACTCTCGTTCAAAATAATTGGAACACCATCGCCGCGCTTTTCCATATAGAAACCACGTCCCACATCGCCAATTGTTTCCGCAACTGGGGTTTCCGCAAGCAGGCTTGTTATCAATTCGTTGCGAGTAGCCTGACGCAAGGCCATGCTGTCAATAGTCACCGTATTCGGAAGGGATCCTGGTGAATAGATCTCCAGCCGATCATCAAACATGAAGAAACGGATTTTTGA
>JAFDJF010000331.1 GCA_019307645.1 Deltaproteobacteria bacterium | reverse complement strand
TGGCGGCGATGTTTTTTTAGGAGTCCGCATCACCCATGTAGGGATGCGATTATACGCGTCAAGCCTGGATTTCAAGCAACGAAAAGGCAGCGAAGGTCAATTTGGCGCGGGAGACTCCCTATTTAAAGCCTCACATTACAAATTGCGTAGATAGCTGCCGTCAGTTTGGAATGACTCCCAAATATGCGGATTTCTAAAAAAACACCGCCGCCGCCTTATTGCAGCGATCTTACCCGAACTTTTTGAGAAGTTACTGATTTTCGTCCCAATATTTCAGATTTATGCGCCTTTTACTGAGCGGCTACTAAAAAAAACTCCATATAAAAGAGGTCGACATGCAGGACGTTTATATTGTCAGTGCGGTAAGGACACCCGTGGGCAGGCGAAACGGGTACTTACGAAATCGGATGGTCCCGGAGCTTTTCGGCGATGTTCTGAACGGTGCCGTGGACAGGATTGGTCTGCATCCCGGTCTGGTGGATGACGTCATTTGCGGTACGGTATATCAAGTGGGGGAACAGGCCTCTACACTCGCACGTTCAGGCATTTTCGCTTCAAAACTTCCGGACACCGTACCTGGCGTAACCCTGAACAGACAGTGCGGCAGCAGTCTGGCGGCCATTCAGATGGCCTATGGCATGATTGCGTCAAATACAATGGATGTTATTATCGCCGGCGGCTGTGAGGTGATGACCAAGTACCCGATAATGTGCGATTTTGACGGAGTACTTCCTGACGGTAGGCCGCAGGGGAGCCCTATAGGTGACTATTTCATTCAGAGGGTAAAGGGCAGAGTTTACAACCAGGCGCAGGCGGCGCAGGCCATTGCGGAGAAATGGGGTATTACAAAAAAGGAATGCGATGTCTTTGCGCTTAAAAGCCATGAAAAGGCAAGTTATGCGGCTGAAAGCGGGTATTTCAAAAAGGAGATCCTGTTGACGGCCGGAGTGGATAACGCCGGCGATAAAATCGTCGTAGGTAAGGATGAAACAATCAGACCTGATACTACACTTGAGAAGCTTGCCACACTCAAGCCTGTCCTGGACACCGATTGGATTACGGCAGGTATTTCCAGCGCTGTATCTGACGGAGCATCCGCCGTTATACTGATGAGCGAAGCCAGGGTAAAGGAACTGAAACTGATACCCCTCGCCAGAATTGTATCTAACGTCGTAATCGGGAGCGACCCTGTCTACATGCTCACAGGACCCATGGAAGCCACCCCCATGGTGCTGGAAAAATCCGGGCTGAGCATGGGCGATATCGACCTTTTTGAGGTTAACGAGGCCTTTGCTCCAATCCCTCTGGCATGGGCAAAAGAACTGGATGCGCCTGTGGAAAAGCTGAATGTGTGCGGCGGTGCCATCGCTCTGGGACATCCTGTGGGCAGCTCAGGTTGCAGGCTTTCGGTCACGGCGATTTATGAGCTTATAAGGAGAAGCGCTAAATACGCTCTTGTCACGCTTTGTACCGGCGCCGGAATGGCCCCTGCCACTATTTTCGAAAGGGTCTGATTGTTTCATGTGTTACTTAATGGACAACGGACTACTGACCAGTGATAACAAACTGTTAACATTATGTTAAGGTAAAACCGGCGAGGGAAAAATGACTGTTGAATTTACGGGTGAGCAACGAATGATTCAGACCATGGTCAGGCAGTTCTCCAGGGATGTTGTGAGTGTCAATGCTGCTGAGCGCGACCGGACCGGAGAATTCCCTGGTGAAATTCTGAAAGAGATGGGCAAGCTGGGACTTATGGGGATGATGATCCCTTTCGAATACAACGGCTCAGGCGCAGACACTGTGGGCTATTTCATTGCCCTGTCGGACATTGCCTACTCATGTGCATCGACTGCCGTTGTCATGTCAGTGCAGAATTCTATAATCTGTGAAAGTATATATCGATTCGGAACTGATGAACAGAAGGAGAAATTCTTAAAACCACTTGCAGCGGGAAAGCGCATCGGCGCCTTTGCCTTGACAGAGCCGGAAGCAGGTTCTGATCCGCTGAGTCAATCTTCCACGGCTGTCCGTGATGGTGATCATTATATCATTAACGGGATTAAACGTTTCATTACTTCAGGAAAGAATTCCGGGATAGTTATCGTTACGGCCAAAACAGATCAAACCAAACGCCACAAAGGGATTAGTGCTTTTATAGTAGAAAAGGATACTCCCGGTCTTTTTGTTGGCAAAGAAGAAAAAAAACTGGGCTTGCGTGCATCAGATACCACGGACCTTATTTTCGAAAACTGTCGCGTTTCGGCAGAGAATATGCTGGGTAAAGAAGGAGAGGGCTTCACCATTGCCATGAAGGCCCTGGACGGGGGACGTATTGGAATCGCCGCGCAGTCCATCGGTGTTGCTCAGGCGGCATTTGATGCTGCCGTAAGATATTCTTCCGGGAGGATCCAGTTTGGCCGGCCTCTTTCAAAATTCCAGGGTCTTCGCTGGATGATTGCAGAAATGGCCACGGAAATTGAGGCTGCCCGGCAATTGACCCTGTCTGCCGCAGCAATGAAAGACAGGGGAGAAAATTTTACGTCCCAGGCGTCCATGGCAAAGTTTTTTGCCTCTGAGATGGCAAACCGAACAACCGGAAAGTCACTTCAGATGCATGGAGGTTATGGTTATAGCGGGGAATATCCTGTGGAACGTTATTACAGAGATGCCAGGGTGTTTACAATATATGAGGGTTCGTCTGAGATACAGAAAGAAGTTATTTCCAATAACATTTATAACGATAAGCGAATACCCCGGTATATTTAGAAGGGCACAAGGTATGGGGTATAAGGTTAAATGTGTAAGGTTAAAGACTTGCCCAAAAATTGCCGCTTACATCATTTGTGCCGGCTGTCCCGTAGACTCCAGAACGCTGCTCCATAGCCTGCCTCTCGGATCGATCCGCTTTTGCTTTGATACGGCTAGAGGAATTGGGACATGGGTATATTCACCGTTCCAGTAGCCCACCAGCATGTCCGTCCGTCCGGCCATGCCTGCGTGTACTGCATTGTGACCCAGGAGCAGGCAGAAAACAGAGTCATGAGGGTTTGCGGGCATGCTTCGGATGGTGTAACTGGGGTCTATGTACTTCAGATTTATCTCAAAGTGCTCCTTATTAAAATATTCGTTGATCTTATCTTTCAGAAACAGGCCGATGTCCTGAAACCGGATGTTTCCGGATGCGTCCAGTTCATTCGTCGCCGTCATCAGCTCCTGCCCCGCCCCTTCCGCTATGACTATAACCGCGTGGTTTCTCATTTCCAATCGTTTCTTTAAGGCTTCCAGGAAAGGCTCAAGCCTGAAAGGAGACTCTGGTACCAGACAAAAATTCACGTCACTGTTCGCCAGACTTGCATTTGCGGCAATGAGTCCGCTCTCCCGTCCCATGAGTTTTACCAGACCGATTCCGTTTCTTGCCCCGGACGACTCCGCATGGGCGGAATAAATCGCTGTCCTGGATTCTCCAACAGCAGTTTCGAAGCCGAAGGATTTGTTCAGATAGGAAATGTCATTATCTATTGTCTTCGGTATGCCAATAACGCTGATCTTCAAATTTCGTTCTGCAATCTCTTCCGCGAGGGCATGTGCGCCACGCAGAGTTCCGTCGCCACCTATAGTGAAAAGGATGCGCACGTTCATCCGGTCCAGGGTATCGACCATGTCGGGGACGTCCTGGGGCCCCCGGGATGAACCAAGAATTGTCCCGCCTGCCCGCTGAATATCTGCCACTGCGTTCGGTGTCAGTTCTATAATCGGATGCTGGTGGTTGCTTGAAAGCCCCTCGAATCCATACCGGAATCCGAACACGTTCTTCACCCCATAGTGATGAAAAAGGCTTAATACGATTGCTCTGATAACATCGTTGAGGCCCGGGCATATGCCCCCGCATGTTACGATCCCGCACTTGAGTTTTGAGGGATCGAAATAGATCTTTTCCCTTGGCCCGCCCATCTCAAATCCCGGGGGTGACTTTCCTTCCTCCAGAATGGGCAGGATCTTTTTCAGATCCGAGTGATAGAGTACTCGATCATCGTCGTCAACGAACTGCACATCAGACATTATAGACGGGATGCGGCATTCTCCTAATTTTTTAATCACAAAATCCAACTCATTGGTGCTCATACGGGACCTCGATATCCTCAAAACGCTCAATCTTTACCCTAACGTTGCATAAATCCTGTCGACAAAAACCGTTTTACTCGCGCTATAGTGCATGAACTGCGCGTGTAGTCATGCTTTTCTGAACCTCATGTAGTGTGAACTACACT
>JAFDJF010000014.1 GCA_019307645.1 Deltaproteobacteria bacterium | reverse complement strand
ACAACGACCGTTGTGCCTTCTCCAGGTGTGCTTTCAGCAAAGATTTCTCCCCCCAATCCTTCTATGATACTGTAACATACCGACAAGCCAAGTCCGGTTCCCTTGCCGGGCTCTTTGGTTGTGAAAAAGGGGTCAAAAATGCGGGCGAGTTCTTCCTGTTTGATGCCCGGTCCCACATCCGCAAACCGGACTTCTATGGAATCTCCCCGGTTTTCGGTCTTTACGGTCAGAATGTTGGCCGAAACATTATCATCCGTGAGCGCTTCTCCCATGGCATCGGCAGCATTCATAATAATATTGAGAAAAACCTGTTTTAACTGGTTAGGGTCCGCCCAGACCACATCCCTGGACGCTTCAAGGTCCGGCTTCATCTGTAGATGGGCCATCATCGGCTGGGGATTAAGCATTTCCAGTGTTTCCTTGATCAACTCATGGACGTTCACCTGCTTGACAGCATTGCTTGAGGATCTGGAAAAGTCGAGAAGGTCTCTGATTATCTGATTGATTCGCGTAATCTCCGATTCCATACGATCCAGGAAATCCTGCCTTTCTTCCCTGTTCAAGTCGTTACCCTTAAGCAAGTCCAGGTAGCCCAGGACGATCCCAATGGGGTTGCCGATCTCATGTGCCACGCCGGTGGCCAGCCGACCTACGGATGCAAGTTTTTCAGATTTAATGATTTCATCCTGGGCCTTTTTTATTTCCTGGTTGGCATTCTCAAGCGAGCGAATATACTCTTTCAGCTCCTTTTTATTCTGCTCCAGATGTTTGAGCATCACGTTGAGGGAACGAAACAGCTGGCCTATTTCGTTCGGGGATGAATCCTCCATGGGTGGCACGGACTCCACGTCTTTAAACTCCTCTGTTATGTTCAGGAGTCCATGGATTGGCTTGACCACGGTTCGGGAGAGAAGATAGACCCCGAACAGAACAAGAATGACCGTATTCAAAAAAATGTAGATGAGGACGACTCTTTCTGACTCCCGCAACCGTTGATACAGGGGCCTGAGATCTGCACCGATAGTGGCGACCCCCACAAGACGTCCTTCAACGAATACAGGCGCGGACATATTGACCCTTTCATGGGCAAGCCAGAACACGCCCCAGGTCGTTCCAAAAAAATCAAAAGAAAGGTTTCTCGTCGAAAAGCACTCCCTGGAAATGGACACAGCGCTTCTCTCCGCTTCCCCCCATGTTCCGGCGCTGAAAACCCGCCGGCCAAGTCCTTTGAGCAACATTGCCCCTGAAAAATCTCCTAAGTCAAGTAAACGGGTAACTTCAGTTTTGAACCGGGGATCTGCCCCCATCTCTTCCCACGACCGGTCCCGGCACGCGATCTCATTGCTCACCAGTTGTTTCAGTGTATTGAGCAGCAATCGACCTGTTTGCAGTTTGGTTTCAATGATGTGATTTTCTGCCAATTTGATCATGGCGACGTTCATCAGAAGCATGGCAGACAATATCAGGAAGGCCAGATGGGCCATAACTGTTGTTCTTAAGCTGTGCAGGGGGAATCGTGACACAAGAACGCTCTCTATTGAAGTAACTGTGAATACCAGTTCATAAGCTCAGGCCCAAAAAAAAGACAGGCCATTGCGCCCAAAGAAAGAAAGGGACCAAACGGTATTCTAACCCGGAATCCTTTGCCGGCCATCAGGAGAAAGGCGATCCCGACAATGGCACCGACCAGAGAAGATATCAGTACAACTAAATACAATTGCCGCCAGCCCAGCCACGCACCGATCATAGCCAGGAGCTTTATATCACCACCTCCCATCCCCTCTCTTCCAGTGATACGTTCATAGACAAATGCCACGAGAAAAAGCGACCCACCGCCGGCAATGATCCCTATAAGCGAATCCAGCCACGAAATCGTACCGGGCATAAAAGAGGCTGCCAATCCCACAACAATCCCGGACAGGGAAAGGACATCGGGGATGATTTTGTGGTGAAGGTCAATAAAACTGATTGTCACAAGGACTGAAGTGAACAGCAGGTAGAGAAAGTATTGATAACTCAGACCATATCTGATAAACAAAGCCACACTGAGTAATCCGGTCAGGGCCTCCACAAGCGGGTAATGCCACGCAAGAGGATTGCTGCAATGTCTGCATTTACCCAGAAGGAGGAGATAGCTGATCAAGGGGATGTTGTCATAGAACCTGATCCTTTCACCGCAATTGGGGCAGCTTGACGGCGGGCTGACAATAGACTTTTTAAGGGGAATGCGATAGATGCATACGTTCATGAAACTCCCTAAGGCAAGCCCAAACAGGGCGGAGTAAACAACCATAACCGAGCTTATTTCCATGTAAATGCTCCCCTGGATTTAAAAATGGCAAGAACTCGATCCACAGGCAAAAACAAAAAATCCCCTGTTTTCTCCATTAATCCGGACAACCCGCAACAGCGTTTAATTAATCGCGTCAGCGATGTTCTGGAAAACGGAGGGCTGATTGCCTACCCTACGGATACATTTTACGGAATCGGATGTGACCTTTACAACAAAAAGGGAATACAGCTTATTTATCGGCTTAAAAACCGCCCTCTCAAAAAACCTTTCTCTTTCGTATGTGACGGTCTGAAAGAAATAAGCCGGTACGCGATAGTTTCCAACTATGCTTATAAAACAATGAAGCGGCTCCTTCCCGGACCTTACACCTTTGTCCTGGAAGGGACCCGGCTGGTCCCAAAAATCATGCTTACCAAGAGGAAAACAGTGGGCATTCGGGTTCCGGACAATAAAATCTGCCTGGCTATTGTGCAAACATTCGGTCGCCCGATTATAAGCACCAGTGCAAGCTATGATGATCCGCATTCCATTCAGGAAGCCTACGAGTCCCATCTCGATGTTATCATTGACGGTGGGGTGCTTTTTCCAAGCCCGTCCAGTGTCGTATCATTGATTGATGATGTACCGGAAGTTATTCGAGAAGGGAAAGGTGATGTGAGTATCTTTGCCTAAGGGCTCGCGTAAAAACCGCCCCATTTATACTCTAACCGCGGTTTGATGCCCTGAAACACTTCACTGACAGACCTGGCGGTTCCTTTAACAAATGACTCCCATAATTCCATCCTTTTTTTCCTGGGATAGACCAGGATGGCATCCCCCTCGATGTCTGCCATGCCCTTGGCCACATCAACGGCATCCTGAAAATTGCCCAGGACATCAACCAGATCAAGCTCTTTGGCCCTTGCTCCCGAAAAAACGCGCCCATCAGCTATCTGATTCACTTTCTCCAGGGGTAAATCCCTGCCATTGGCGACTGCCTTCACAAACTGGCCCTGGATGTCTGCGATCAAGGAATCAATAATCTCTCTGTCTCTTTTGGTAAGCTCTCTATGAGGAGATCCGATATCTTTAAATTCTCCACTCTTCAGCACTTCAAGCTTGATACCGATTTTTTCCAGAAGATCTTCAAACCGCATAAACTCCATCAGAACACCGATGCTGCCGGTGATCGTGCCGGGATTGGCTACAATCTTATCTGTCGCTGCAGCAATATAATACCCGCCGGAGGCAGCGACTCCCCCCAAAGATGCGACAACACTTTTGGTCTCCACCGTTTTACGGATTTCCCGGTAGATTTCCTGGGTTGGTCCCACTGCCCCGCCGGGGGAATTGATTCGTAAAACAATCGCTTTGATTCTCTTGTCTTTTCTGAATCTGATCAGTTGTGATGTGATTTCATGGGCATCGGTGATGGCGCCGTCGATCGGGATCACCCCGATTCTGTCGGAAAATGACAGCTCAGCAGACGGGTCAACCATTTTCAGGAAAAGAATCATGGATGTACCCAATACAAGGGCGATGACCCCAAGGATGACCAGAACTGTCAGTATCGGGCGTTTATTTTTTGCCATTTTCCGGTCTTGGCGGCTCAGGCCTCAAGAATTGCATGGCTGTCGTGGGAAGGCCAAAAAGCGGAGCAAGTTTTTTTGTTTTCAGTTGGTATGCTTCGGAAGCACTGTCGCTAAGTTACCCTATAGTTGCAACGTCAGGGTTAAGGCGCAAGATACAATTCATTTTCATCACGAAAGCACGAAAGTACGAAAACACGAAAAAATCTTTTATTTCGTGCTTTCCCTCTTTCGTGCTTTCGTGATTGTTTTTTACATTTTTTCAAGAGCCATATTCGGATACCATTACGAAATAGAAATGAAATTCCTTAAGTTTTTGCCATTGACGTCAGGGTTCATTTCTCGGATTCGGAATCAGGTTCTGAAGGATCATCCTCCCGTGATTCCGTGCTTTCAGAAGCATCCTCTTCAGGTGCTGCTTCTCCAGAAGCGCTTTTGACTGTTTCATCCCGGGGTTCCGGTTCCGGTTCTGAAGTCTCAATTTCCTGAAATTCCATACTCCCGGAGGCATCCTCTTCAGGCGCTGCTTCTCCAGAAGCGCTTTCAACTGCTTCATCCCGGGGTTCCGGTTCTGAAGTCTCAATTTCCTGAGATTCCGTACTCTCAGAAGGGATCTCTTCAGATGCCGATTCTTCAGACAAGCTGTCTTCGACTTCAGCCTCTGGCCCGGTTTGAAGTTCGGCCTCTTCAGATGTCTCTGTCTCTTGGGGCTCAGCACCCTCAGTAGATTCTTCCTGCTGCTGCTGAAGGTTCATCATTTCTTCCCTCAGCAATGTCCCCAAATTGGATGTGGCTTCCAGGGGGTTGTCCAAATAGCTTTTGAAAATGTCCTTCTCGCTGGTTTCGTCCAGTTTTCGGATCGAAAGGCCTATTTTCTTATCCTTGCGCGATACATTCAGGACCTTCGCCTGAATCACGTCATCGACCTGGAACTGCGAAAGGGGATTCCCACGTCTATCTGTAGAAATCTCAGAGATATGGACAAGGCCTTCTATACCCTCTTCCAGTTCAACAAAGATGCCGAAATCCGTCACGTTGGTCACGGTGCCGGTTACCCGGGTGCCGGGCTTGTATCTTTCCGGAATTTCATCCCACGGATCCAATGTCAACTGTTTGACGCCGAGAGAAAAGCGTTCATTTTCTTTGTCAACGTTCAATACAACTGCCTGAACTTCATGGCCTTTTTTATAAACCTCCGAAGGGTGCTTTACCCTAACGGTCCAGGAAATATCGGAAATGTGAACCAGGCCGTCTATCCCTTCATCGATGCCGATAAAAATTCCGAAATCAGTAATGTTTTTTATCTTCCCCTCGATAACTGTCCCCACAGGATACTTTTCTTCGATAATATCCCAGGGATTGGGTTCAACCTGTTTCAGCCCCAGGGAAATTCTTTTTCTTGCCACATCAAGGTTCAAAACCATGGTCTCTACAGCATCGCCGACGTTCACGATCTGAGAGGGGTGTCTGACCTTTCTGGTCCACGACATTTCAGACACATGAATCAGACCTTCAACACCTTCTTCAACTTCCACAAATGCTCCGTAATCCGTAAGGCTTACAATACGGCCGCTTAGCTTTGTGCCAATCGGGTATTTTTCTTCGGCATTGCTCCATGGGTCCGACGCCAGTTGTTTTATCCCCAGGGACACCCTTTCTTTTTCTCTGTCAAAACTCAAGACCTTGACTTCAATTTCATCCCCAACTTGATGAACCTCAGACGGATGTCCGACCCTGCCCCAGGACATATCCGTAATATGGACCAGGCCGTCAATGCCACCCAGGTCAATAAACAAGCCGTAATCAGTAATATTTTTGACCACTCCGGTAAGAACTGAGTTCTCCTCCAGGGAATTGAGTGTGTTTTCTCTCATGGACATTCGTTCTGATTCCAGAAGGGCCCGTCTGGAAAGAACAATGTTTCCGCGACGTTTGTTATATTTTACAATCTTGAACTCATGCTCCGTGCCCACCAGGGAATCCATGTCCCTGACAGGCCTCAGATCAACCTGGGAACCGGGCAAAAAGGCCTGCAGGCCGATGTCAACGGAAAGGCCTCCCTTAACCCGGGATAAAATTGTGCCTTTAATGACGCCGTCGTTTTCATAAATTTCTTTAATATCATCCCAGATTTTAATCTTGGCCGCTTTTTCCTTTGAAAGAACAATGGCGCCTTCGTCATCTGCTCCCCGTTCCAGGAGGACTTCAACCTTTGTCCCAACTTCGGCAGTCAGGTTGCCCTCTGGATCAACAAACTCTTCGATGGGAATTTGACCCTCTGATTTGTAACCAATATCAACTAAGACATATTCTTTGCCAACTTGAACGATTTCGCCTTTGATTACTTCGCCTTCCTGGATGCTCTTCAAGCTTTCTTCATATAATTTCATGAAGTTATCGCTGTCCGGAATTTCTTCTCCAGATGAATCTGAAGCGCCTTGTGCTGACAAACCTGAAGATTCACTGCCACCTGTGCCCACCTCTGCGTTGAAAGCCTGACTGTCGGTTTCAAAGGTTGCGTCTTCACTCTCAGTCTTAATTGTTTCGTCTCTGGTTACTTCGTTTATTCCTTTTTCCATCGAGTTAAGTCCCCCTGGTTTTTTCCCATTGGTAAACGCCTAAACATTTATTCTTATCAAATACAATAATTAATTTCAACTATTTATTTTATTAAATCCATACATTAATTTATTTTGTTTTAAGACAACTGAAAATTTTTTCAAGTACCAACTCTATGAATAACCCGGTTGAGTCAATTATGATGGCATCCGCTGCAGGTTTCAGGGGAGCCAAAGCACGCGTTTCGTCCTGGTGGTCCCTTTTTTTCAGTTCCGCACTCACCGAAGCACTGGAAACGGATTCCCCCCGCAACAATCTCTCTTTGAACCTTCTCTCTGTTCTTGCATCGGCAGAGGCGGTAAGAAAAAACTTGTATTGGGCTCCGGGGAAGACAACTGTCCCCATGTCACGACCCTCGGCCACAATATTGACTCCCCTGGCCATCTTACGCTGAAGATCAGTCATGGCCTCCCGCACTTCTTTGACTGCGGATACTGTGGATGCGGCAATGTCTATCTCAGGGCTCCTTATTGCCATCGAAATATCTTCATGGTTCAGAAACAAGCGGGGTGTATCTTCACCGGTCTCGAAATAGAGGTCAAGGGATCTGCAAAGTTCTCCCAGTCGCTCGCCGTTGCCAAGGCTGATGCCCGCTCTGTTTGCGGCAAGCGCCACTGCACGGTACATTGCGCCTGTATCCAGATAGAGAAAGTTGATTTTTTTTGCCAGCAAACGGCTGATGGTACTTTTCCCGGAGCCGGCAGGGCCGTCAATGGTAATGATGCCGTGCATCTCTATTTCCAACATCCTGATATTAAGAGGCAATAGCCTTCTGGGATTTCATGGGGCTCACAAAACCTTCTTAAGGGTTTTGATAAAACGTTCATTTTCTTCCGGGAGTCCCGCGTTGATCCGAATATAATCCGGAAGCCCGTAGCTGTCCATGGCGCGGACGATGACCCCTTGTTTCAACATCAGATTATAGATCTCTTTGCCACCCTGAGGCACCTTGATCAGGAAAAAATTGGTTTGTGTAGGGAGATATTCAAGACCCATGTCATCAAGACTCCGGTACAAATAGTGGATACCCTTTCCTATGACCTGCAGTGTCCGGGACACAAATTCTGAATCATCCAGGGCAGCGACGGCAGCCGCCTGGGCCAGGCTATTGGCATTGAAGGGCTGTCTGACCCGATTCATGTAGTCAATGATTTTTTCAGAGGCAAACCCATAACCGATCCTAAGCCCTGCAAGACCGTAGAGTTTTGAAAATGTTCTCAAAACAAAAACCAGCGGATGCGCTGACAACAGTTCAAGACCCTGGGCCACGCCTTCATCGGTGACAAATTCTATGTAGGCCTCATCCAGTGCCACAATGACATTATCAGGAACCCTGTTGAAAAAACCAATCATCTCCTCCCTTGAAACTGCAGAACCTGTGGGGTTATTCGGATTATTTATAAAGACGATCTTGGTTCCAGGGGTGATGGCCTCGGAAACGGCTGCCAAATCAATCCTAAAATCTGAAAGGGGAACAGATGTCATCACCCCGCCTGCCCCTTTTACCACCTTTCCATAAACCAGGAAGGTGGGAAAGGCCTGGACCACATGTTCTCCCGGGGTCAGGAAAGTTCGAATAATCAACTCAATCAATTCATTTGATCCGTTACCCAGGATGATCCGTTCAATCGGCAGCCCAAACTTCTCGCTCAGCTTTGTCTTAAGATAATGACCGCTTCCGTCAGGGTAGCGGTGAAGACCGTGCACTTTATCCATGATCGCCTGGACAGCTCTGGGAGACGGACCGAGCGGGTTTTCATTGGAAGCCAGTTTTATGGATCCCTGGATCCCCAGTTCTCTTTCCAGTTCTTCAATCGGTTTTCCGGGAGGATACGGTATCAGGTCCTCCACTCCTTCGTGGGTGAGACTATTCATTGCGAGCACTCCTAACACGGACAGACAGGAACCCAATGTTCAAAGGTTCCGGGTCCAAAGGTTCCCGCCACAAATTTTGGCGGGTGTTAACGGTGACTCCGGTTATAGCATTTAACGCATCAGTTGGGTCAACACCTGCTCCACCTGGGGATCGTACAAACCCTTTTCCACGGACCGATGCAGTTCGTCAAGCGTCGCGTTCCGGTCTATTCTTTCGCTGTAGGGACGTCGTGAGGTCAGGGCATCATAGGCATCGACCACAGCTACAATCCTTGAACCTAACGGAATGTCCTCCCCTTTCAGACCATCAGGATAGCCGGAGCCATCCATATTTTCATGGCTGTGACGAATGATCTTAACCATCATTTCAGAATCATAGCCCAGCTTCTTGAGGACACGAGTTGACTCTACCGGATGTTGTTTTACCTCTTCAAACTCACTGGCACTCAGGCTGCCTTTACGGTTCAGCAGGTGGTGGGGAATGATTTCTTTGCCTATGTCTGCCACAAAGCCGGCATAAAGGATCTCCTTCCTTTCCTTTTCAGGAATGCCACGCTCGGATGCAATGGCATATGAAAGAAACGCAACCGCCCTGGAATGACCGATACACCCGTCCAGAGCCTCCACAGGCAGAATGACGTCCTCGGGGATTTCGATGAGATCCATTCCATGGACATATTTATCATAAACGGCGGAAGGAATCTTTTCCCGGTCAAGAAGCACATCCTTAAGGCCGATGATTTCATAGGCAGTCACCCGTTGCTTTCTGCCCTTCACCTTTATCTTTTCAGACTCTTCCCATTTCAAGGTTGCTTCTGCAAACGCAACCTTCAGTTCAACATTATCAGGCTCAATCTCAAGTGCACGCTTGAAGTAGTTCACTGCCTCGTTTGCCTCCCCCAGAGACAGGTGAAGATGACCGATTTTATAATAAATGGACATTTTCTCCGGATCGGTCGTGGCACAATTGAGCTTATTGCATAGCGCGTCAAGTTCAGCCCCGATTTTTTCATCTATCCCCTCTGACTGGCCCAGATCCTTTACAAGACGCGCTTCAAAAAATCGACTCACACCTTCCATGGTAAAACCGTCAACAAGTATTGACCCCGGTTCACACGCGTTTTCCATGCGGGAAGCAAGATTGACCACATCGCCAATCGTTGTATAAGACTGGCGTTTGGAGCCTATTATCCCCATAATTGCAGCACCCGAGGCAATGCCGATGCGCATCTTCCAGGGGTAGCCCGGGCTGGTTGTCATTTTTCCCTGCATCTTATATGCCGCAAGCACCGCAAGCAACCGGTAAGTGTCATAGCCAATGGGTGCCCCGAATTCGCACATGATACCGTCGCCCAGATACTTGTCAATGTGACCACGGTAGTCAAGGAGGATAGGCTCCATATCGCTGATGTAACGATTGAGATCACGGATCACCAGTTCCGGACTCCGCTCCTCGGAATAGGATGTAAAGCCTGCAATATCGGAAAACATGATGCTTATCTTCCGCTTTTCATTGCGGAGCCGGCCCTCTATGAGCAGCTTTGCCACGGTGGCGTCCATGGTAGAATACAGCGTGTCTTCCACCTTGGCTTTAAGTGTTTCAATGGACTGCTTTGAATTTTCCAGTTCCTCCGTGCGTTCTTTTACTTTGCTTTCCAGATTCACACTGTAGTCCTTGAGCGCGAGGTTTGCCTCGTTCAGTTCGTCCCGCCGTGACAAAAGCTCTTTCTGCTTCGCCAAAAGTCTTTTATTCAGATCTTGCGTCTCCTCGATTTCCAGGTTCAGCCGCTCATGCTGTTTGCCCACCACAACCCCTGCCAGAATCAGAAAGCCACCCCACAGAGAAATATGGAGATAGATATCGAACAGGGTGCCGGGTAATAGAAAAAGATCAGGGTAGATAAGGAGATAGCCGATGACAAGCACGATACAGAGCCCTGCGCCCATGACCGAATGCCGTGTCCCCATGTAGTAGCCGGCCAGGATGACCGGCAGAAAGTAGAAGTTGAGAAATGCAATTTTGTAGGGGATAAAATAATTGACAAAGAAGACGGCTGCCAGAACAATAAAAATGAAGGCTGGCTCGAAGTTTTGCAGGATATAATCTTTAAGCCTTTTCACGGAACACCCCGATGCTTTCAACTGTTTTGGTGAGGACTCTGGCTGCAAGGTTCGTGGTTCAACCTTGAACCTGAGTTGTTACCTGTTATTAAAAACCCATAATCGTATAAATTTCCGAACCCTGCACGAGAAAGATAGAGAAAATAGAGCACTGTGTCAAGCGGGGGCATGGGCATGGTTTTTGTGAACGGAAAACAACCCCATTAACCGGGCAATGTCATCAACCTTTTCTAACGAAAGGATGGTTCTCAAGGCGTCTTCAATCTTTTGCGGTGATAAGATGCCTTCCGCATTGGTCTCAAACTTCGCGCACAACTCTTTATCGTCCATCACACCGCTGACATGCCGGACATCTCTTTCTGTATATCGTTTCTCTTCTCTTGTGTTGCTGTCCTGGACGATAACTTCAACGACAGCCTTTTTTCCGTCATACTGATTGCTTGCCGGCGTAAAAACATTTATTTTTTTCATGAACGCAGCGATTTCAGGAGACTTATAAGTCTCTTCCGCCTGCCATTTATGCCCCAGTTCGATCTGGTGCGCTGCCACAGCAAAGACATAAGCCGTGCTGAACTGGGCATCAACATGATTTTCGATGGTTCTGTTTTTCCATAATGAGAGTTCTGCAAGCATATTCAGCACGACGTTCAGCTCTTTGACCTCCTCCGGTTTGATATCAAATCGTTTGATGATCTCACAGAAGATATCAAGGGCGCCATGCATTGCCCCGCAACACGGATATTTTTTGTAGGCCACCGCATCTGAGAGAAACCATATATTTCCGAGACCACTCACCACGACTCCCGGGTCCCATCCCTCTGCTGCAAACGACTTCCAGAAAGCGAATTCGCCATCAAGCACATTTCTGTCGCCGGTGTATCCCATTTCAGCAAGCAGCGTGGCCGTCACTTCAGCCTGAGATATCCAGCCGGCCGGAGAAAACTTAGACATGGAAGAAGGGACCGTTTCAACAAACTGCATCAGTGTGGGGACAGGACACATACTGCCCCCGATGCCAAATGCATGTTCTATCTTAACGGAATCCAGACCCAGGATCCTGGATGCACCGGCAATGCCTCCAAAGATATTTACACCATACCCATGTATGGGGAGTTGTACTGACAGGCCGTTTTTCAATGGTTTTCTGGAAAGACGCCCGGGGACGGCAAGTCCCACACAAACCCTTTGGGCGATCTCATGGGCAACAGCGATTGCGACAATCAGATCTTTACCCCTGACATTTTTCTTTTCCGCCAATGCAAGTGGCGCGGAAAGTACATATGGCGTTATATGTCCGGATGGGGCACACAGCGCATCATAATCAAGGGCATTAAAGAGTTCGCC
>JAFDJF010000330.1 GCA_019307645.1 Deltaproteobacteria bacterium | reverse complement strand
CAGAAAGGGATATTTTGGAACTATGCCATGACCCGGACTACATCGACACTTTTAAGGCGGCGGTGGAAGGCGCTTATCCTTTTATTCACACACCGGAATGTCCCCTGAGCCCCGCCACCTATGAAGTTGCCCTATGTGCTGTTGGGGGTGTATTAAAAGGTATAGACAAGGTGATTGACGGCGTGTTGAAAAATTGTTTTTGCGCGGTAAGACCGCCGGGTCATCACGCCGAAAGATCCAGAGCCATGGGGTTTTGTTATTTCAACAATGTGGCCATTGCAGCAAGGTATCTTCAACAAGAGCATGCCATAGAAAGAGTTTTGGTAATCGATTGGGATGTGCACCACGGCAACGGCACTCAACATATTTTTGAAAACAACCCTACTGTATTTTACGCGAGTTTCCATCAAGATCCTTCCTCATGCTATCCAGGAACGGGGTGGGCAGCAGAAACAGGGCGCGGCAGAGGAGAATGATACACTCAGAATTTCCCCATGATGCCTTACGCAGGAAACAAAGAATATCTTGAAGCCATAGAAATGGTGGACAAAGCAATGGATGATTTTAAACCCCAATTTGTCCTTATCTCTGCGGGCTTCGACGCTCATGTGGCTGATCCTTTGGCACATATCCAACTCACTAGCAGCGGTTATGAAGATCTGACTCGAAAAATTAAAACCATTGCCGATACCCATGCAGATGGCAGGCTTGTCTCCGTGCTTGAGGGAGGATACAACTTGAAAGCCCTCGGTGAATCGGTTAAAACACACATACAGGTTCTTATGGAGGCGTAATATCTAAAATCTAAAAACTGTTCCCTAAAATTGACACAGAGGTACCGAATATGTTAATAGAGTGACATGACACTTTTTGCTTATACTTTAAAAACAGCACTCAAAATGACAACCCCTCTTAACAAGGATCTTTTCCATGTCAAATAAAAATAAAGAACGCAGTATCTATGAGGTTCTCACTCGTTTATTTGAAATAATCAAATACATGCCGGAAGCAGAAAGGAAAGAACTCCCGTCTGCAATAATTGCCAACATGTCCGAAGCAGAAAGTCGACAAATATTACCTGGGTTAATCGCCAATATATCAGAATCCAAAAGGTGGGAGCTTTTGGAAAAACTGGAAAAATGGCAGCAATCCAAACTCGCAGAAATGAGAGATCATCCCAGAAGGCCCTCCTTTATCCCTGTAGAATGTTCAAGTGATGAGGTTTCCTTTACGGATTTCATTCAAGATATCGGCAGAGGAGGGGCCTATATCCAAACCGATGGAAATTTTTATGTCGGCCAATTGATCACATTGACTTTTTCACTACATCAAGATGAAGAACCCACTTCCGTTAGAGGTAAGGTTGTAAGGATGGACCCGCAAGGAATAGGCGTAAAATTTGAAGAAGTTTTGCCAAGAATATAACACGTTTAGAGACCTTTGAAAAATGTTCAATCAATATTTTTTCCTTACAACAAACCACGGATTTAAAAGGTTTTCCTTGTTGTAGCGCAAGGGTTCATTGCTTTTGAAATCTAATACACTCCCGTGAGCTTCTTCCACAATGGTCTGGCCGGCAGCCGTGTCCCACTCCATGGTGGGGCCCAACCTGGGGTAAATATCTGCCGTCCCTTCAGCAACCAGACACAGTTTTAAAGAACTTCCGGCTGATATGAGCTCGACTTTTCTATGTTTCCTTCTCATATCCTCTACAAAGTCTTCGAGCTCCTTTGTAGAATGAGAGCGACTACCCATGATAATTAAAGGTGAATCCATAAGCCCGGAATGTGGGTCGTCATGCGGTAGTTTTGAAGAGTCATCGATTATTGTATTCAAGAGCTCGAATTTATTACTTTTAGAAGCACTGATCCTAATCATCTCAAACAGGTCACTATTATCAGATCTATATGCCCCCAGACCCTCAGCAGCAAAATATAAGACACCTTTATCCGGCACGTAAACAACACCCAGCACCGGCCTGTTTCGATCTATAAGGGCGATATTTACAGTAAATTCACCGTTTTTTTTGATAAATTCCTTAGTCCCGTCCAAAGGGTCAACCAACCAGAAATATTTCCATTGACTTCTTTGCTGGTAAGGGATGTTTTGGCCTTCTTCGCTGAGAATCGGGAGTCTATGGTCTGTTTGATTGGATAGATAAGAAACAATAATATCATGAGACCGTTTGTCCGCCAAGGTTAATGGGGACTGATCTTCCTTGTATTGGACATTAAATCCCCTATTATAGATCTTGAGAATTGCCCGGCCGGCTTCTGTGGCTGCCAGCAATGCAGTTAGTAAGTGACTGGTTAAATGATGCATGTGGCTAACTATATATACCCCTTTTCTCCCAGCAAAAGCAGTATTTCCTGGGCGGCTTCGTCCGGTGTGAAATTGGTGGTATCGATCCTTACCTCCGGCGATTCCGGAATCTCATAAGGGTCATCTACACCGGTAAATCCTTTGACCAATCCAGCCCGCGCCTTGGCATATATCCCCTTTCGGTCCCTCCTTTCGCAGACTTCGATGGGAGTCGAGACGTGAACTTCGATAAACCCACCATATCCTTCAATAGCGGATCTGATCTCCGCCCGAGTTGCATTGTAAGGTGCAATGGGTGCACAGATGGCAATTCCGCGGTTTTTGGTGATTTCACTGGCCACAAATCCGATACGACGCACGTTTATATCCCTGTGCTCCTTGGAAAAAGTCAATTGACTCGATAAATTCTGTCTGACAATGTCTCCGTCAAGCAACGTAACAGGACGTTCCCCAATTTCCAAAAAACGTGAATAAAGCACTTTTGCGATAGTCGACTTTCCGGCTCCTGAAAGACCGGTCAGAAAGATCGTGAAACCTTGCTGATTAGGGGATGGGTAGGCCTTTTTAAGTTCTTCCACAACTTCAGGGAAGGTGGCCCATTCCGGTATTCGCCGCCCGGATCGAATCCTGTCCCTGATGTCGGAACTTGAGAAGGAAATATGCTGGGTTCCCTCTGGGATCTGATCCGCAGAACGGTACTCGTCATCAAAAGGAAGATAGACCAACTCCTCAAAAGGAACAATGGTTACGCCGATTTCCTCGCTGTATTTTTCTGTTAATCTTTGGGCTGCATAACTCTCGTAGTATGGATTACCGCTAGTATCGGCTCCGGGGCTAGCATGGTCACGTCCGATAATAAAGTGGGTACAGCCGTAATTTTTGGCAATAATGGTGTGTAAAAGCGCGTCTCTTGGACCGGCCAGACGTAAAGAAAGTGGCAACAGGTTAAGAACAAAAGAATTCGGTGGATAGTGGCGAGTTACTTCCCGATAACACCTGACTCTTGTGTAATGGTCGAAATCTCCGGGTTTCGTCATGCCTGTAATCATCAAAAGTAATAAATTGGCTTTTGCCTGACGCATAGACCGGATCGTCATTTCAAACTGAATGCGTTGAATGGGGTTGCGAGTCTGAAAACCGACTATCCGATGCCACCCTAATTTATCATAAATGCCTCTAATCTCTTTTGGGGACATCCTTAGTTGTTTGAAGTCAAAGTGAAGCGGCGGGCTCAAAACTTCTAGTTTGCCCCCAATGTAATAGTCGCCTTCAGAGTTAAAAAGAAAATGGACGCCCTGATGGTTTCGATCGGTTGCATCGTAAATGCTGGAAGCTTCCTTTTCCCGATCCACAGCCCACATATCCTCAATATGCATAATTGCCAGTAAGAATCCTTCGGGATCTCTGAGTGTGATGGATTGACCTGCTTCAATAGAGCGGGCTTGAGTTTCGGATATGCTCAGACAAACCGGAATGGGCCACAGAACGCCGCTTTGCAACCGCATGCGATCCAATACTGATTCATAGTCAGCCCGGGTCATAAAACAGTCAAGAGGTGAAAAGGCTCCGGTTGCTAAAAGTTCAAGGTCACAAAGCTGTCGGTCGTTTAAGGTGACATCCGGTAGTTTCAGGGAAAGATCCTTTAACACAGTAGCCCTTTCTTCATCCACCAAAAGGTCGACAAGTAAACCGTCGTGGGGCTCAACCTTTGATCCGCTTTTCATAACAAGCCTCCGGTAAAAAAGCCTGACCCAAAGGGCCAGGCTTTGGTTTGCCCCTGTCTTAGATCCCGGTTGTTCACGGGGAAAGGGGTTGTTTTACATAAAGCCGTACAAATTAAAAGTGTCTAAAGTGATCTAAAGTGCCTAAAGTTATGGTGTCGCTTCGCTCCGCTGATTTTATATAATTGACAGAATTCCTTAACTTTAGCTCACTTTAAACTTTAGTTCA
>JAFDJF010000329.1 GCA_019307645.1 Deltaproteobacteria bacterium | reverse complement strand
CTGTGAGTGCGTTGAAATTGGCACCGGGCTGGAGCTTCTTGGCCACGGAAAGCCGGGTCCCCGGCACATTGTGCCCGTACCCGTGGGGCAGGCTCACGACTCCGGGCATCATATCATCGACGACGCTCACTTCCACCTGGATTTTTCCCACCCGTGAAGAAACATGCGCCTGTCCGCCGTCTTTCACTCCGGATTTTTTCGCATCTTCCGGGTTGATCTCCAAGGTACAGCGGTTTTTCCCTTTGGCCAGTGATTTGATATTATGCAGCCACGAATTCATGTTATTGAGCTGTCTGCGGGTGACGAGGACCAGGGAATTGCTCTGCTGACGACTTTCTATGGCAGAGCGGAGACGCGCTACATCGTTGACAATCAGCTTCGGCGCCAAATTGATCCGTCGTCCCGGTGTACGGAGGATGTCTGGAAGCCGGGACTCCAGGGGCCCCAGATCCACAGCATGTGTAGTCTTTCGCAGGTTTGCCAGCGACAGCCCCTCGGCCTCATCGTCGAAGCCGTCTCCATAAGGACCGGCGCGAAGCATGAGATCGAGCAGACGCTCAGGCCCGCGACGCTCGCCAATTTTTTTCCGTGCGTCCTCCATGCTTACATGCTCAGCAGGCGTTCCCGGTTTTCCAACAAAGGTGGCCAGCATCCCTTCCACCATGAGGTCATCCAGGGTTTCCCAGGTGGTCTTGTTCAGGCGGGCTGCCACTTCCAACAGGAGTTCCCAGTGGTGCCTGGAATCAGCAGGCGGTTCGAAGATTCGAGGCGAATAGCGGACCATATTGCGGACCGAGGTGGCAGCAAACAGGAAATCATAGTTTTCGTGTTCAAGATGTACGGTGGGCGGCAGGATAATATGGGCGAATCGCGTGGTTTCGTTTAAGTACATATCAATGGATACCATGAAATCCAGTTGCTCCAATGCCCTGGCGAACCGCCCGCTGTTGGGCATGGTGAGCACGGGATTTCCAACCGACGTGATCAGTGCGCGCATCCTTTCTTCTCCTGCCGAGTCGATCTCTTCGGCCATCACCGCCGATGTCATCTGGTTATCGATCACGGGAAAGCCGCGAACAACGGAATGGGTCTCACCATATGACAAGGAGGGGGCAGGTTCCGGGACCGGTTCTGCCTGTCCGGTCGCCGGACGTGTGAACATCAAACCGCCCGGACTGTCGAAATTTCCGGTGAGGATGTTGAACGTGTCAACGAGCCAGCTCGCGATGCTGCCGAATTCCTGGGTACATGTACCGAACCTTCCGTAACAGACTGCATGCCCTGCCGCAGCGAATTCGCGCACCAGTTGACGGGTCTTATCCGCATCGATCCCCGTCAAATCTGCCACGGATTCCGGCGTGAACTCCTGTGCGAGGGTGCGGACTTCTTCGATTCCATCGGTGAAATCAGCGAGTCTTCCCGGGTTCACAAGTCCTTCTTCAAACAGGACATGGATGGCAGAAAATAAAAAATAGGCGTCACTTCCCGGTTTGATGAAGAGATGCCGGTCGCTGAGCGCCGCGGTCTCTGTCCTGCGCGGATCGATGACCACGACCTTGGCCCCCCGTTCTCGCAATGTTTTTAAACGGGCGCGCATATTGGGTGCCGACATGAGGCTGCCGTTTGAAATCACAGGATTGGCTCCTATAATCAGGAAGAAATCCGTTCGGTCGATGTCCGGGATGGGAAACATCCAGGGATCTCCGTACATCAAAGAGCAGCTTATGTTTTTGGGGAACTGATCCACACTCCCGCCGTTAAAGGCCCGCTTGGAATCCAGCGCTTGAATGAAGAAGGTCGTATAAATCATGGCGCCGAAATTATGTCCCGTGGGGTTTCCGATGTAGCTCCCGACCGCATCTTTTCCGTACTTCTCCCGGATTTCCAGAAAGCGGTCGCCCACTTCCTTTAGCGCTTCATCCCAGCCGATTTCTTCCCACCCGTTTTCGGTACGCCTTACAGGCCGTCGGAGGCGATCAGGATCCTCATAAATCCCTTTAGGCGCAAGGGCCTTGGGGCACATGTATCCGAGACTGCGCGGGTCCTCTTTGTCGCCGTGTACGTTGATAACCTTTTGGGCGGTTCGGTCAACCTCGAAAACGAGCCCACAGCTGGCCTCACAAATGGGGCAGGATCGGTGAATCATTTCTGTTTCAGACATGACTGATACCTCCTTGGGGAAGTCTTGTTTTGAACATAAACCCGAACCGTGTACCGTATACCTTAAACCGTATTTTAAGATATACGGAGAAAAAAAAGTTTTCGCAACATCTTTGTTAACCATTTGAAAAATGGTAGGTTTCCCCCACTGGTTTACCATAAATTATTTGTTCTTGTAATTTATTGTTTGCCCATGTAAAACTTGCGTCAATGACAAAAACTTAAGGTGCACGGCTCACGGTAAAAAAGGAATTCTTCAATTGATAATAAAAACTTCCTCTGAAATTAAAATGTTCGGAGAAAGTCTGTCCAGGTCATGGCATAATATCAAACGGTTGCAAAGCATGTCCTTCACCTTGCGCCGCACGCCTTTAGCATAAAACCCTTTTGCGCGAGCCATAGCTGTAGATATTGATATAATTCGAAAGCGCACCATGTACCCTAATCGTAAGCCCTTCGCAATTCGAACCCTGAACGGTGTCGGCCACAAGCTGATGCAGATGGGCTTGAAGATCCCCGGTCTGAACCCTGAATTGCTGATTCAATCCGCCCGCCGAAAAACGGGTGTAGATGATTTCGGCCATGAAAGTTTTAGACCTGCGCTTTACAGGCTTACAGAATCTTTACAGCAAGAGGCCCAATTATCCACACTGGGGCGTATCATCGCCCGCACACAGCTTCTGGAGGCACTTCAAAATCGACTCGGGATCATAGACTGGCGAAAAAAACATCCGGAAGTGGCTGATATGCCCGTGTCGCGGCCTTTACTGATTTTAGGCCTGCCTCGCACCGGTTCCACTATACTATATGAAATCCTCGCGCAGGACCCGGTCCATCGTACACCCATTTCCTGGGAGGTGCAAAGGCCATTGCCGCCGCCACGGCAAGGAGATTTCGAAAATGACCCCCGCATCGCCCAGGTGCAAAAGGGCATGGATCAACTCGATATCCTCTCCCCTGATTTCAAGGCAATTCATGAGATCGGTGCACGTTTGCCCCAGGAGTGCCTGGTGATAATGGCCTCAGCCTTTTGCAGTGAATACTGGGGCGCCAGTTTTCTGCTTCACGATTACCGCTTGTGGATGATGGCGCAGGATATGACGCCTGTTTACGACTGGCACTATCAATTTCTCCAGCATTTACAGAGCCGCTTTGCACGAGAAAGGTGGTTATTGAAAACACCGGGCCATTTGCCATTCCCCGACTACGTGCTCGCACGCTACCCCGATGCCGCTATCGTACAGACCCATCGTGATCCCATGGATGTGATGGGTTCTGTTTCCAGTTTGGCCTACTCGATCCGTTCCGTGACCAGTGAATCTGTAGATCTGCGCATTACAGGGAAGACTGAAACAGACTATTGGAGTCGGGTGTTGCAGCGGGGGATTGAGACGCGAGATGCACACGACCGGCCTGAACAATTTTACGATGTGTATTTCAAGGACATCCTGGCCGATCCATTAGGCACCATAGAGGGTATTTATTCCCATTTCGGATTTCCTTTAAAAGATGATGTTCGGAGGAATATGGAAACTTACCTGGAGAATAAACCGCGCAGCAAATACGGTAAACACAAGTATTCACTGGCGCAGTTTGGTCTAACGGAAAGTCTTGTCAGGGAGCGTTTTGCCGCATATTATGATCGCTTTAATGTGTAAGGGCAGTTTTAAAATATCCCCTTTATCCAATCCCCCTATCTACAAGAGACAGCTTAGAGGATTATGAAAATGACGGCCCGAAATTCACTTAAAATGGATCCCACTCGAACGGTTCTTGATCGCCTCCATGCGGCTGCAAAACGCGACAGACTCCGTTACTTCAGCCTTTTACCCCGGTTAGTGGGTGGCTTTGCCAGAAGAAAGACTTTCTTCGAGATTATAACGCCCGCGTCCATGAAGGATTGCTACATCCCTATTTCCCGGGAACAGGGTCAGTTTCTATATGTATCGGTCCGCGCGCTTCAGGCAAAAAACATAATTGAATTTGGTACTTCTTTCGCAATTTCAACAATCTATCTTGCTGCTGCGCTTCGAGACAACGGACAGGGTGTTGTCATAGGCACTGAGATTGAGCCGTCAAAGTGTTCCCGGGCCCGCAAGAACCTTAAAGACGCCGGT
>JAFDJF010000328.1 GCA_019307645.1 Deltaproteobacteria bacterium | reverse complement strand
GATGAAGCACCCGAGGCGGAAGCGGAAGCTTCTGTTGAGCCGGAGTCGGACGAGCTGGATCTGTCGGACATGGACCTCGACCTTGATCTGGATGAAGCACCCGAGGCGGAAGCGAAAGCTGCGCCAGAGCCTGAAGATCTTGATCTCAACCTGGAACCGGGCGGAGAAGAAGATGCAGCGGCTGATATTGATGTGGAAGAAATTGATTTGTCCGACATTGAAAGCATGCTCGAAGATGATAGCGATCCCGGGACTCAAAAATCAACGGAAGAAGATGCCGAGGGCATGGAGGTTGAAACAGAAGAACTCGACCTCTCAGATCTGGAGGAATCCCTTGATATAGAAGAAGCGTCTGAACCGGAAGAAGAGCCGGAAGATGTTGATCTTGATCTGGATTTAGACATCGATGTAGAGGCTGAGACTGAGAAAGAGGTGGAAGCGGCGGATGCGGGTGCTGAATCTGAAACCTTGGAGTTAGATTTGTCCGATCTAGAGACCGATCTTGAGGTTAAAGATGAACCCGTACTTGAGGCTGAACTCGAATCTGATGATCTGGAACTTGAATTCGTAAGTGATGAGTCGGATCAGGCAGAATTGTCTGTCGAGGAGATCGATGAACAGCAGGTTGCAATTGGAGCGGAGGAAGAGGTTATAGAGGTTGCGGATGAGTTCCTTTCCTCAGAAGGATCAGAGATAGACGAAACCGAAGAGCCGGAATACGACATTGGCGAAGAAGAAGCAGAGGCACCGGTTGCAACTAAAAAGAAAAAATCCCTTAGAAAAAAACGCCTGGGTTCTCCGGTTCTCATCTTACTGCTGATTGTCATACTGGCAGGCGGTGCTGTCGTTGTTCTGCCACGTATGGGTATTGAAATCCCCTATGTCAACGAAATCACCGACATAGCCAGAAATATACCATACCTTGGAGATTTTCTGGGGCCCCAGGTAGAGGATTCCGGAAATCTAAAAATAACGACCTTTGCTTTAAACAGTAAATTTGTTGAGAATTCCAAGGAAGGCACCCTGTTTGTGGTAACCGGTAAAGTCAGGAACGATTATGCCGAACCCAGGGGGTTTATCCGGATAACGGGGAGACTCTATACTAAGGGAAAGAAACCTTCCAAAATGGAAATTGTCTATTGTGGTAACGTCATACCGACGTCGAAGCTTTCAAAAATGGGGTGGGATGCTATAAAAAAACAGCTCTCAAGTGCCCCTGGTCAGAAAAAATCGAACGTTAAGATTAATCCGGGACAAAATATCCCATTTATGGTTGTTTTTTCCAAGCTGCCGGCAGATCTGGATGAATTTACCATTGAAGTCATCGGGTCTCAACCAGCAACAAAATAAAAAAAGCCAAGATTTCAACTTGACTACGTGGATATGAGCTGTTAGAGAGTCCGTTGTTAAAAAGTTGGGGGCTGTTGACAAAATCATATCAGAACCCTGATGATATGTTATCGGTTATCCAGATCGATCTCAAAAAAGTATAAATTTTGGCGATGTAGCTCAGTTGGTTAGAGCATGCGGCTCATATCCGCAGTGTCCGGGGTTCAACTCCCTGCATCGCCACCACATATAAAATAAAGCCGTAATCTTAAGAGATTGCGGCTTTTGTGTTTTTTGTGGGTGTGGTAGGGGTGCGGACGAGTTCATCATTGCCATGACATGGGCTATGGCAGCCAGCCGGAAGGATCAGCCGACAGGCTGATGGGAAGGCCTGGAAAATCAGGCAGCGGCTGGGGCAAGCAACAACCTTATGGGACCTGTCTTGTTTCAACTGAAAAATATGCACCAGAACTCCTCTCCCAGAACTGACAATGAAAACCCTTGACCAATGTGAATAGTAACTGCTAAAAACGGACACTATCAATCAATGTTATCCCGCAAGGCCATAAGTTTCGTTTGAGCAGAAAAGCCGCTCAACCCAGCTTTATGTGCAGGAAATGTCATGACTGCAAATCAGAACAATGTGCTGACCATTGAAGAGTTGGCCGTCTATCTGAAAATCTCCAAATCAACACTATACAAGCTGGCCCAGAAGGGGGAGGTCCCCGGCCACAAGGTCGGCAAGCACTGGCGGTTCAGGAGAGACATTATCGACCAGTGGCTTGCGGACAGCCAGCAGACAATCAAGGGGAAATAATATGCCGGATAAGGAACAGAAGTTTCTCGATGCCCTGGATAAGAAGCTGTGGAATGCGGCGGACAAGCTGCGCTCCACCCTGGATGCTTCCCAATACAAGCACGCGGTGCTGGGGCTGCTCTTTGTTAAATATGTCTCGGATTCCTTTGGCATCCGGCGGCAGGAGTTGACCGGTCAGTTCAAGGACCTGGAGCACGACTATTTTCTCGATCCGGGGGATTATGACTCGGATGACGAGTATCAGGCCGAGATTGTCGATGAGCTGGAGATTCGTGATTATTACACCGAAAAGAATGTCTTTTGGGTGCCGCAGCTGGCCCGCTGGCAGACCCTGCGTGACAATGCCACCCTGGCTCCCGGCACGGTGATCAAGATCAAGAACGGCAAGACCCATACCTACACATTTCGCAGTGTGGGCAGGCTCATTGACGATGCTCTGGATGCTATCGAGAAGGACAACCCCAAACTGAAAGGGGTGCTCAACAAGCAGTATGGCCGTCTGCAGATTGACCAGTCAAAATTGATTGAGTTGATCAACCTGCTTTCTGAAATACCCTTTACCCATGTCCGAGGAGTTCCTGGAGGATGTGCGGCGGATGCCGAGCAGGAATCTGGCGGTTGAGCTGCTGGAAAAACTCCTGCGGGATGCAATCAAGGCCCGTACTCGTGACAACGTGGTCCAGGAAATGAAATACGGGGAAAGGCTGCTGGAAACCCTGCGCAAATATCATAACCGGGCCATTGAGACTGCTCAGGTCATTGAAGAGCTGATCCGGATGGCCAGGGATTTCCAGGAAACCATGAAGCGGGACGAAGCGCTGGGCCTCTCACCTGATGAAATTGCTTTTTATGATGCCCTGGCCAACAACGAAAGCGCGGTGCGGAAATTGGGCGACGAGATACTCAAAAAGATTGCCCATGAGTTGACTGAAAAACTCCGGGCCAGCACCACCGTTGACTGGCAAGTCCGGGACAGTGTCCGCGCCAAAATGCGCAACATGGTCCGACGGCTGTTGAAAAAATACAAATACCCGCCGGACAAACGCGATGACGCCATTGCGTTGGTTTTGCTTCAGGCTGAGAAATTGTCCCATGCCTGGACGGTTTGAGAGGATGTAAATAGAAAGATGAAAGGGAAAAAAGGCCAATGGCCAAAGACCTGACCAATTCACCGGTTGACCGGCAGAATATCCTTAATAACCCTTACGCTGTTACAGAAATTCAGAAAGCGACTCATCTTACTTCGATCCAGTTTGAGGGAGCCGAAAGACTGACCAAAGAGCAGATCACCGCTTTCTTTGAGGTGGATGCTCGTACCATTGAACGGTATCTGGAAAAGTATGGTGATGAACTCGGGCAGAACGGTTACGAGGTCATACGTGGCAATAGACTGAAATCGTTTAAAAAAGCTGTTGAAGATCAATTTGCTACCGACATTCATGTCGGTAGCAAAACAACCCAGTTTGGCATATTTGATTTTCGGGCATTTCTGAATATCGCTATGCTGCTGACCGAAAGCGAGCGGGCAAGGCTTTTAAGGCAGGCCATCCTTGATATTGTCATTGATACTATTAATCAGCGCTCAGGCGGCGGCACCAAGTATATCAACCAGCGGGATGAAGATTTTCTATTGTCCTGGTTCCAGGAAGAAGACTATAGAAAAGAATTTACCGACGCCTTACGTAACTATGTGGCCATGGGTAACTTCAAATATCCCATGTATACTGACAAGATTTATGTCAGCATATTTCGTGGGAATGCCCAAGAGTACCGAAAAATATTGCGGCTACACGCAAAGGATAAGGTCAGGGATACTTTTTATTCTGAAATCCTGGATTTGGTTGCCGCCTATGAATACGGCTTTGCCAAAGTTCTTGAAGAGGCTTTCCAGAGCCAGGGACAAAAACTCACATCATGGCAAGTGGATAAGCTGTTTCAGGTGTTTGCGGCTCAGCCCCATTGGAAGCCGTTGATAGAAAGAGCAAGAAATAAGATGGCAAGCCGTGATCTTGCCTTCCGTGATGCCCTCCATTAAGCGCCTGAAGGATCGCTGATTATGCCGATTATTTATCCGACAATTGATCAGGCCATTGAGGTCCATCGAAAAACCGTCGAGGTGAGTGGTGGTGGCGTCTTGGGCCATCTCGACATGGGGAGACTGGAAAGTGTTCTGGCGCATATCCAGAATGATGACTACTATCCGACCTTTGAAGAAAAGCTGACCCATCTTTTTCATTGCGCCTGCAAGTTCCACTGCTTTCAGGATGGCAACAAGCGAATTGCCATTTCCCTTGGCGCGCAGTTTCTTCTTTTTAACGGATACGTGTTCGTAGCGAGAAAATTCATTCAGGAAATGGAAAACATCACCTTTCACGTTGCTGCAGACAGGATTGGCAAACAGTTGCTCAGGGAGATCATAAACGCCATTATTAATGGCGATGAGGATAACGAAGAACTCAAGCTCAAAATCCTTAATGCCATCAACCGCCAGGAAAACGGTGATCTCTGATTGGCATGAAGATGTGCTGTCACAGTTTTTGCCTGCGGCTTCCACCCGGTCACTCCATGCCCGACTTCCAGCCGCAACGAAATAAATGCCCACCAACCACCCTTGGAAATAAATTTTGAGGGTGTAGCAAAAGGAATGTGAAGGTATTTCTGGCGGTATTTTTGTATCATCCAACCGACATGGTCAGCAATAGCAGGGCATACAGCTTGATGTTCGAGCCCCTGCCCATATTTGGGTACTTTTTTGGTGTTGAAAAGTTCCCTCGGGTATTATAATGGTTATCTCGACACAACCCCCTGTAGCGGCATGGGGGCAATACTTAAAGGCATACGACATACCGTTTTCCTTTATTTCGGTCGTTATACGGAATAAATAGAGCTCCCCGTTCTACGAGGGGGCTGCCGATAGGATGCGTAATTGCGGCGGGCGAGATTAATATTTTTTAAATTGTGTATTCATTATAAATTGCAGAGATTAAGATGCTTGGTGGATTCCATAAAATAATTGAAGACCGGATTCGAAAAGCGCAAAAAAAAGGTGAATTTGAGAATCTGAAGGGTGCGGGAGAGCCCCTTGTCCTTGAAGATGACCGCTTTGTTCCTGAAGATCTTCGCCTGGCATTTAAGATTTTAAAAACCGCGGATTTTGCACCCCCGGAAATCGAAATGAAAAAAGAGATCGGCCGTCTGGAAGATATGCTGGCCGATGCGGAAGATACGGGAGAAAAATACAGGGTGCTGAAAAAAATAAACTATCTAATTATGAAACTGAACATGAACCGTAACACATCTGTTGGGGCTGAGGTGCCTCAGCGATACGAGGCTAAATTGGTAGAGCACCTTGAGGCGGGTGACCGTCTCAAAAAGAATGATACCTAATTATTTTAAACGGTTGACCTTAGTGATGAAGAAATTAACCATTGCGTTGTTATATGGCGGAATATCCTCCGAGCGTGAAGTCTCTCTAATGAGCGGCAATCAGGTATACGAGGCCTTGGATAAGGATAAATACAAGGTGCTTCGGTATGATACCAAAACAGACTTGAAGCGTTTGACAAATGACGCTTCACAGATTGATGCGGCGTTTATTATTCTGCACGGTCCTTTTGGAGAGGATGGTACTATTCAGGGGATGCTTGATCTCTTAGGAATTCCCTATCAGGGGTCGGGGGTTCTGGGGAGTGCCCTTGCCATGAACAAACTGGTATCAAAACAGCTTTATGAAAGCTCGGACCTGCCTGTTCCAGCGTATATGTCCATCAAGCGAAGGGACCCAATCGATTCAGAATCGTTTGTAGAAAGGTTGGGACTTCCACTGGTGGTCAAACCGGTCAGCGGTGGTTCTAGTGTGGGAATGTCGATTGTAAAAACGAAGGATACGTTGACAGTGGCGGTGGAAAACGCTTTTGAACAGGACGAGACCGTGCTATTAGAGGCATACATTGAAGGGATTGAACTGACCGGGGCTGTTTTGGGAAACGATAGTCTGGAGGCGTTGCCGATCATTGAAATTGTTCCCGAAAAGAACCATGAGTTTTTCGATTATGAGGCCAAATACACTGCGGGTGAGACGCAGGAGATCTGCCCGGCCCGAATCGATGCGCGCCTGACCGATAAAGCACAGGCTTACGCCAGATTGGCTCATCAGTCCCTTTTCTGTAAAGGCTACAGTCGAACCGATATGATCCTAAAGGGTCGTGAAATTTATGTCCTTGAGACCAATACGATACCGGGCATGACCTCGAATAGTTTGCTGCCCCTGGCGGCAAAGGCAGCCGGGATTTCATTTGAACAGCTTCTGGATCGATTAATAACGCTGAGCCTGGAAGATCGGTCATAATATGTTTAATTAACCCGGCAATTAAATATGTCATTCCGGCCGCAGCGTAGCGGAGAGCCGGAATCCAGAAAAGTTGTTGAGAATACTGGATAGCGCTGATGCTTCACTACGTGCCCCGCCTGCGCGGGAATGACAAAATGTAATGAAAAGTTCGTTTGTTTAATTGCCGGTTTAATAATGATAATGAAAACAACAGGAGGATGATATGAGAATCTTGGTAGTGGGTGGAGGCGGCAGGGAGCATACACTGGTATGGAAGATATCCCAGAGCCCGAAGGTAAAAAAGATCTTCTGCGCTCCGGGTAATGCCGGTATCGCGGAACTGGCAACCTGCGTCCCGATTGACGCCGAGAATATAGTCGAACTGCTTAACTTTGCGAAACAGAACCAGGTGGATTTGACGGTGGTGGGCCCTGAGGGACCTCTATCCAGGGGAATCGTGGATATGTTTAATAAAGCCGGCTTAAAGATATTTGGGGCAACCCAAAAGGCTGCTGAAATAGAATCCAGTAAGTCCTTTGCCAAGAACCTGATGAATAAATACGGTATTCCAACATCAAAGGGCCGGGCGTTTACCAGTTATAAGCAGGCGGAAAGCTACCTGAAAAAACTGGGCGTGCCGGTTGTTGTCAAGGCAGACGGGCTTGCCGCCGGTAAAGGCGTATTCGTCTGTAGCACCATGAAGCAGGCGACCCGTGCTCTGAAGGATATTATGGTTAAGAAAGCCTTCGGCGGTGCCGGAAATAAGGTGGTCGTTGAAGAATGCCTGGTTGGCGAAGAAGCCTCATTTCTTGCGTTTACGGATGGAAAGTCCATACTCCCGTTACCAACATCCCAGGATCATAAGGCCATCTTCGACGGTGACAAAGGCCCCAATACCGGCGGAATGGGGGCCTATTCTCCGGCGCCTATTGTTGATTCACATATGCACCAACAGATCATGCAGGAGGTCATGATACCGACTGTGCAGGCAATGGCGGCTGAAGGGCGGCCATACAAAGGCGTACTGTATGCCGGCCTGATGATTGACGGCGGCAAAGTCAGAGTCCTGGAATTCAACGGACGATTTGGAGATCCCGAAGCCCAGCCGCTTTTAATTCGTATGAGAAATGATATTATTCCGGTTATGGAAGCCATCATCGACGGAGATCTGGATTCCTGTAGCCTCGATATTGATGACCGTGCTTCCGTTTGTGTGGTAATGGCGGCGGGTGGATATCCGGGTTCTTACAAAAAAGGGTATTCCATTACGGGTCTGGACAAAGTAAAACGGATGAAGGATGTGATGGTTTTCCACGCGGGCACGACCCAGAAGGGGAAATCCGTGGCTACCAGCGGTGGCAGGGTCCTGGGTGTTACGGCTTTGGGAAATACGGTTGAAAAAGCCATTGATAAAGCGTATTCGGCGGTTTCAAAAATCAAATGGACAGATGTCCGTTTCCGTAAAGATATCGGGCAGAAGGCCTTAAAACGATTCCAGCGACCGCCAAAAGTGGGGATCGTGATGGGGAGTGATTCTGACCTGAAGGTGATGCAGGAAACAACCGCGGCATTAAGACAGTTTGAT
>JAFDJF010000327.1 GCA_019307645.1 Deltaproteobacteria bacterium | reverse complement strand
GAAATGAGATATTTTGTCCAAGGTCAAGGCATGCGAAGATTTTAACCGCAGGAATATATTGGAATATTTCGAGGATTAAAATCTGAGCATAACGCAGAGATTGGGCAAAAGAGCTATTTATGGATGGGCACTAGGCTAGAAGAATAGAAAAGGCTGTTGTAAAGATCAACTAATTTTTGTGAATTTCGGTTGGGTACGTGAGTGCTGCAGAGCATCCCACATGGTAAGAAGAGTAATCCTGAGCATATCCGTTTGAAAGGTTATTTGGTTTTAAAGTCTTACCCACAACATGCGCATATCACTTAAAATTGACACACAGTCCAAATTCCCCTATATTTTATAATCGAAAAAGCAACTTCTTTTCACATTGTCACCTCACCAGCATATATATCTCACAGCCAGGTACGGTTAATGCCACGCATGGCGTTGTTACAGCAATAACAAAACAACTGAAAGGAGGTGCCAATATGAGCACTCAGGAAGTGAAAAAAACCAACTGCCAGTTCTGCGCTGCCATGTGTGGCGTTCTCGTTCATATTGAAGACGGCAAGGTGGTTAAGATAAAGGGAAACCCGGATCATCCCCTGAGCCAGGGCTTTATCTGTGAAAGACCGGGAATTGCTCCAAAATGGCTGTACCAACCGGATCAACTCTTATATCCTCTCAAGCGGGTGGGCAACCGCGGAGAAGGCAAATGGCAGAGGGTAAGCTGGGATGATGCTTTGGGAGAAATCGGGCAGAAGCTGCTGCAACTGAAAAAAGAGTATGGCCCCGAAACACTGGGGTTCTTTGAGGGCACATACAGGGGAAACGATTACTGGCCCCGGGGCCGCTTCGCCACCCTCTTCGGTAATCCCCACAACATCTTCGCACCCGGAATCATTTGCGGAATCAATGACATGGGGATCAACATGGCCGTCATGGGCGATTTGACCACCTGGGCCGTTGATACCGGCAGCTCTAACTGTGTGGTTTTGTGGGGATCCAATCCCGAGCAATCTGAACGCAGGCTCTGGACGGCCCTGACCAGGATGAAGCGGGAGCGCGATATCCGGATCATTGCCGTTGATCCGCGGCAGACCAAGACCACGGATCTGGCCGATATATGGCTCAGGCTCCGTCCAGGAACGGATACAGCACTGGCCCTGGGCTGGCTCAATGTCATCGTCAACGAAAAGTTGTATGATCAGGAATTCGTGGACAAATGGACGGTCGGTTTTGACAAACTCACAGCCCGTGTTCAAGAATATCCGCCCGATAAAGTCGCTGAAATAACCGGGGTCCCGGCAGACCTGATTGCCGAAGCGGCCCGGATGTATGCCAGGAGCGGCCCGTCGGTGATGCCCTATGGGGTGGCGATCGATCAACTGGGGCTGAACGGCACCCGTACTGAACAGGCCAAAATCATCATGAGGGCCATATGCGGCTACCTGGGAGTTCCCGGCGGACACCTGATAACGCGCCCGGGAATATCTGTTAACGGGGGGCAATTTGTCACCGAGGCAGAGCTGTGCATGATGGATCGCCTTTCCATGGAAGAACGTTCCAAACAAATGGGGTTTGATGTATGCCGCCTTGTTTCCCTCAAAGGCTGGAGCCTGATGGCCGAAAACCTCGAAAGGGTCTACGGGGTGCCGGCGCCCGTCACGGTTCAAATACAGGCACACACCACCATGCTCTGGCGGTCGATTCTGTCAGGGGAACCGTATCCTGTAAAGGCCCTGATCGCCTGGGGTTCGAATCCCATGGCATGGGCAGGCAACACAAAGCTGGTCTATGAGGCATTTAAGAGCGATAATCTGGAGCTCAATGTTGTTCAGGAGCTCTTCATGACACCGTCGGCCCAGCTGGCGGATTATGTGCTGCCTGCGGCCAGCTGGATGGAAAGAGACCTTTGCACCAACATGATGGATTTCGGCAGCCTGATATGGGCAGGAGAGAAGGCCATAGAACCCCTGGGTGAGCGCCTGGACATCTACGAGTTCTTCAGGGGGCTGGCGCTGGCCGTAGGACAGGAGGAGTACTGGCCCTGGAAAAACACCGAAGAAGTGAGCAACTATCGACTCAAATCCTCAGGCCTGACCTTCAAGGATATGGTGGACCGGATGGTCATGTTCCCTGATAAGTTCGAAATGAAGCCCTTCGAAACCACCGGCTTTCCCACGCCATCGGGCAAAGTCGAGCTCTATTCCAGTATCCTGGAAAAACTGGACTATGACCCGATGCCCGCCTATGAGGAGCCCCCTGAAAGTCCGGTCAAAAACCCCGAGGTTGCCAGGGAGTACCCGTTTATCCTCAATACAGGAGGCAACTTTCGGCCCATGTTTCACTCAGAGTTCATGCACAAGGGGATTGGCGCCCGGGAGAGACATCCCGATCCACTGATGGACATTCATCCGGATACGGCCCGTGACCTGGAAATAGACGAGGGCGAGTGGGCCTTTATTGAGACCCGGCGCGGGCGGATCAAACAGAAAGCAAGATACAATCCGGGTATGCTTCCGAATGTCGTCAACTGCCAGGCAAGCTGGTGGTTCCCCGAAAAGCCGGCCAACGAGCCTGAACTCAGCGGCGTCTGGGAGTCAAATGCAAATGTCCTGACCCTTGATGACCCTGAGGCCTGTGATGAATTGTCCGGTGGCTGGTGCAATCGAGCGCTCCTGTGCAAGGTCTACAAGGCAGACTGATCGGGAACAAAATGTCTATTCAGGGGACTCTTTTAAAAAAGGAATAAACTTGTGATTTGCGCCCGGAAAGGGGTAGTCGTCAATTTCACTAAGCCTGATCCACCGAAAGTCTACCGGCCCGCTTAAACGAATTCTGCCTGCCAGATATGTGCATCGATACACATCCATGACAATTTTAAAATGCGTGTAGGCATGCCTGATGCGCGTGATATGCTCATCCGTCCGTACCTTGAGGTTGACTTCCTCTTCGATTTCTCTGACACAGGCAGCTTCAGCGGGTTCGCCTTTTTTAACCTTACCGCCGGGGAACTCCCACAGTCCTCCAAGTAAACCTTCCGGTTTTCTCCGGGTGATGAGGACTTTTCGGCCTTTGTGTACGATACCTGTGGCAATGTGGAACAGCGGCGTTTTGGGTTTCTTGATCCGATTGGGGTATTGATCCACAACGCTGGATCGAAATGCCTGGCAGAACCCTTTTACCGGGCAGCTGCTGCAGTCCGGACTTCTTGGTGTGCACACAACTGCGCCCAGTTCCATCATCGCCTGATTGAATTTTCCGGAATCTTTTCTGTCCAGAAGTCCTTCGGCGACCTTTTTGAAGGCCCTGCTGGATGCAGATCCGTTGACCGGGACATCGATTTTCTGTAATCGCGCCAGTACGCGTTTTACATTCCCATCAACCACGGCATAGGGTTGCCCGTAAACAATACTCAAAACAGCCGAAGCAATGTAGTCGCCTACCCCGGGCAATTCTCGAAACAGCTTGATATCATTCGGCAGATCACCGCCATGCCTTTCCACTATAATTCCGGCAGCCTTGTGCAGGTTACGGGCTCTGGCATAATATCCCAACCCCTCCCATATTTTCAGCACATCCTGCATGTCGGCCCTCGCCAGATGGGAAACATCTGGGAAGCGACGCAAGAACTCGTGATAATAGGGGACCACGGCCTTGACCTGGGTTTGCTGGAGCATAACCTCTGATACCCAGATGCGGTAGGGATCGGAAGTGTCGCGCCAGGGCAGAGGTCTGCATTGAACAGTATACCAGGCAATAAGTTGCTCTTGAAGATGTTGAATTTTTTTATAGTGCAAGGTCTTATTACTTCGCTCAAACTAAACAATCAAATCGAAGGTCTTCTGTCTGCCCAGGGCCTTTCCCCTTCAAGCTGGGCCGCCAGACGATAGAGCGTTGCTTCGTCGCCGAATCGTCCGGCAAACATAACACCCACCGGCAGGCCTTCAGCGCTCCAGTAAAGCGTAACCGACATGGCAGGTTGACCGGTTCCATTGTACAGCATGGTAAATACCGAAGCACCGGTTGCATATTGATTGAAGACTTCTTCGTCATTGGTCTGCGCCAAAAGGCCCAGTTTGGCCGGCAGGGAGGCCATGGTCGGACTTAAGATGACATCGTAGCGCCGCTGAAACTCTGCCATGGCGCGTGTGGCGTGATGAAATGCCTTCCTGGCTTTAACATAGTCTACAGCGGTCACCTTCCTTCCGCGCACCAATCTTTGCCAATTAATCGGCTCCAATTCTTCCTCTTTTACAGACCGCCCCAGCTCTTTCTCACGGACTGACACCTTCATGGCAGTGACCACATCGCT
>JAFDJF010000326.1 GCA_019307645.1 Deltaproteobacteria bacterium | reverse complement strand
GTGAAGGTGCGGCTGTCACCGATGCGCTCCCCTTCAAAGATGATGGCCGCCTTGTTGCGCCGCCAGGTCCGGATATGCCTGTCCAGACAGTTGTAGGTAGCGTTCAACTTGCCTCCCTCGAACCAGGCGATGCGGCCCTGATGAAAGTCATACTCCAGGGTCCGGTCCCACGGTTTGTACCATGTAAGAAGATCCTTTGCCTGCTCCGACCAAAATCCTTCCGGATCCTCAATGGATCGCGCGTACAGACGGTCATAGGCCTCACGGCTGGAGATACGGGCCTGCCTGCGAAAGGCGTCCGGAACAGAATATAACTCCTTTAATTCATGCGTTTCCTGGTGCATCTTTTTCTCCTCTCCTATCCTGCGACAGGCCCGACCATGGGAAGAATTTCTTTGGCGTCAACACCCCTGATAGCCTGGCCATGTATTTTGTAAAGCGTGTCCAGAAAAAATCTGTGTCGTACGAAGATCCGGCACTCGTAGTTGGTCACCAGATCTTCCATCTGTGTGATCATGCGGAGGTAGCGCTCGTCTCCAAGGGCTTTACCAAGGGCGGGAAGGTCCGGGGCCAGGGCCTCAGACAGGATTTGGGGCCCGGAGCCGATCATGACCTGCCAGCCGGCAATGATCTCCAGTCCGAGGGCTTCCATTTCCGCAAGGTGCACTTCCTGTACAAAACGATCATACTCATCGTTTTGACTGGGCAGGACATCCCAGGACTGGATAAATTTGATCCCGTGTGGCACCGGCACCTGACGATGGTCTTTGGCCACCCTCCCGGTGGGCACGAGCACGCTGCTGGAATACCGTGTAACCATGTTCCTGAAGCGGCCGAGCATCTCCCGGAGCCTCTGGTTATGCAGGGCCTGTTCCACCTGCTCAAGCGAATCCGCCATGCTCTCCACCAGGATGTGGGGACCCTGTCCCACCAGCGCGTACCACCCTGCAACGATTTCCAAACCCAAGGCCTGCATGGCGGGTCTAAACTCATCGGTAATAAAGGAGGCATATTCCTGCTTTTTCCCCGCAACGGGGTCCCAGGTTTGGACAAGTTTGATCGGTTCCATTTTTTCTCCTGACCTGTTTGGTTTATGGATAGGCGAATTGCTCGCAATCCTGTTATCTGTTGTAATTCGCCATTTGCTTATAATCTTTCTGAGCAGCCAAAGTCAAAAAGGTTTAAATCGAAGACTAATTAACCGTCTCAATAAGCCCCAGGTTCCCGTCTTTCCGTTTGTAAATAACGTTAATCTCTCCTGACCTGGCATCTCTAAAGACCATGAACCCCTGTCTGGAAAGATTGAGCTGCATGGCAGCTTCGTCAGAGTCCATGGGTTTTGTGATCATTTTTTTGACTTCAATTACACGTTCCTCATGAACAAGTGAGTCGGGGTTGTATTTTTCATGGCTTACAAACTGACTATTTTTCTGGTTTTCCGACCGACGGTCTCTTACCTTGGTCATATGTCTCTTGACCTGTTTTTCAATCTTATCCATAACCTTATCGATGGCCGAGTACATATCCCATGTTTCTTCAACTCCGTTGATCCTGGTCCCGTTTATGCCGATGGCCACATTTGCCTGATGCCTGAATTTTTCGACGGCCAGTACAATATGGGCATCTACTGGTGAGTCCATATATTTATTGATCTTTGCCACCTTCTCCTCAGCATCGGCTTTTAGACTTTCCATCGGTTCAGTGTTTCTGAAGGTTCGGCAACCGATAAGGATTAATGCTCATGACAGGGGCCGACGATTTTTTGATCACCCTATCGGCCACACTGCCGAATAAGACACTCTCAAGCTTTTTTCTGCCATGGGTTCCCATGATGACCAGGCCGATTCCCTCGGATTCGATGTATCTCAGAATTTCTTCTGCTGCGTCACCAAGAACGATTCCGGTCTTACGAGCGGGATATCCTTCAAAGTGGTTGTTGACGAATTCTTCCATTGACTTTTCGCCGGCCCTGATAATTTCTTCTTCAAAACAATTGATTGATGCCTCTGCCACATTGATTCTGGAAAAATGCCCAAGTCTGCGCGCAACAAAAAGGAGATGAATTTCCGCGTCGAATTTCTCTGCCAGGGTGAGCACCCAGGGTGCAATAATCGGAGAGACTTTTGAAAAATCAAGTGGGAACAGAATCTTTTTTATTTGCTTCATAATGACTTCTCCTATGCCGGGATAGTACTGTGACCGGTTATCCGGGTATTTCAAGGTTATTTGGAATCGAAATATAAAAAGTTGTCCCTTTACTTGTATCGAAATCCACCCAGACCTTCCCTCGGTGCCTTTCCGCAATCTCTTTTACAATGGCCAAACCCAAGCCTGATCCAGCTGTTCCGTGAGATGTTTCATTCCTATGAAAAAGTTCAAAAATGTCTTCTTTATTTTCCCCTTTTATGCCGACCCCGTCATCACTGAAGGAAAAGATATGAAAACCATCCCTTTCTTCGTGCCCGATCTCGATTTTAAGCAGGTCTTTACCGCCGTACTTCAATGCGTTATCAACAAAATTCTGAAACACCCTTAAAAGGGAGAGCCTGTCGGCAACTATCACGGGAAGGGTGTCAGGCTCCGACCAATTTATTTTTCGCTTATGCAGCTGGTTGTAAAACTGGTCTCTGATTTCTTCCGTGATCTCTTTGATCTTGACTTTCTCCATGTTTAATGGTGCCTCTTTTGTAGAAATATATGTATTTATCGTCTCCACAAGGGCAGTCATTTTTTCGGAAGCCTTCACAATTTGATCGCAGTGTGCCTTGCCCTTTTCATCAAAAAAATGCTCGTATTTTTCTTGAAGGCGTTTGGTAAGGGCATGAATGCCGACTGCCGGACTCTTAAGGTCATGAGAAATAGAGTAGGCAAAAAATTTTATTGTATCTTTTTTTTCTTTTAGAGTTTCGATCTTGCATTGCAAAAGTTCATAGGTATTGGCGTTATTTGCAGCGATGGCAATCAGGTTCCCTATTGCAATACAGAGATCAATCCTATTCTGATCAAGGCTGATAATGTTTCTGCTTGCCAGGTTCATAACACCCACCACTTTTCCCAATGCAATCAATGGCGCGCAAATGATGATCTTGAACCCCTTGCTCAAAAGAAGACCCGCTCTTTTCTTGTCTTCCAGTTCTGTAACATGCTGAGCAATGAATGACTTGGTTCGAGCGGCTCTGCCTGAAAAACCTTCATCAAAACCCAGTGTTTCAAGACCTCCCGGCTCCAATCCCCGGTGGGCGGCAAGATAAAAAGACTGCGACTCATCATCCAGGAGATATATCCTTCCCGCATCCAGATCGAAGTGTTCCAGCACCTTGGCCAGGGCACCTTCAAGAATGTCATTGAGATCCATGGAGATCGAAAGGAAATTGCTCATCTCAAGAAGCAAAGACAACTCCTCGTTTCTTTGCTTCATTTTGGACTCGCTTATTTTGACTGATATATATTTGCTGTTAAATAACATGGCCTATTTTTTGTTCTGTTTAGAAAACATATACAAATGGCCGCTGATAACGGGCAACTGACACTGCTGATATTTCAGCATATAATACAATCCTGTTTATTATTTTCAGGGGCCAGTTGTCTCGCTTTATCTCCTGTAAATACGAGTGTTACAGAATTCCCGTTAACAAAATCCAGGTTGCTTAGGAATGTCCCCGAACCAAAAGGATAAATATTCTCCAGGCACTCGGTGTGAATGAATACCTTCGAGGCCCTGCGCATCTTTGCCTTCAGGGCATTAATGAGCAGGTGTGCTGAAGTTCCGTCAAAATCACCCACTAATTTCATGTGAAGATTATCGCTGTTCCTGTGAATTGAGATTTTGAAATTGTTTGCCATCATCTCACCTCCTTCCAGATCATTATTCCTTTGTCATGGGACTCCCACATTTCGGGCACCACTGTTCATATCCCATAGCCTTTTCATATGCCTTTTCTTTTGGATTTACGTGCTTCTATTAACGAGGACAAAGACCCTTCAATGATGTCGGACGTAAAAGGCTTTTCAATGAAGGCCTGAACACCATGTTTGCCTGCTTCTGCGACAACCTCTTTGCTCCCATAGGCGGTTATGAGTATTTTTATGGCATCGGAATTGAATCCCCCGATTCGCTTAAAAAAATCGAGCCCGTCCATGCCGGGCAATCTATAGTCAGCGATGATTATGTCATAGTCCTGAAGATTGAGGGCTTTTAAAGCATCTTCTGCTGTCTCTAGCGCCGTTAAATGACATCCCTCTGTTTCAAAAAGCAAATTCATTGAATCTCTCACCCACTCGTCATCGTCTATGAGTAAT
>JAFDJF010000325.1 GCA_019307645.1 Deltaproteobacteria bacterium | reverse complement strand
GATCACTATTATCAATTAGTCCCTATCAACACGGCAGAGCCATCACTCTCTGACCCCCGAATAGCGGGATCTTCGACTGGCCCTGAGGACCAGGTTTCAAAAGCCGAATGAATTGAATATTGCGCCTTAAGTTTATGACATTGATGTTAGGGTTCATATCCCCCATTCGATAAACTGCCCCAGAGCAACCCGAAGCGAATCATTGGCGCCCTCGTAGATTTCAGGGGCTTTGGCATCGCGGTAGAGTTTCTCTATGAGCGTATCTTTGGTATATCCGTGGCCTCCGAATATCTGCAGCCCCTCCCGGCTGATGCGGGCGACCATGTCGCTGCACATCACCTTTGTGGCGACAACCATTTTTTGATCGGTCTGGGGCTGGGTGTCGGAAATCCATGCAGCCTTCCAGAGCATGGCACGGGCTGCCTCCATTTCAATAAACATGTTGGCCAGCTTTGTGGCCACGACCTGATGCTGAATCATGGGTTTCCCATTGGTCACGCGGGTTTTTGCAAAGGCAACGCACTCATCATAAATGGTTCGGGCCAGACCCATGGCCATGGCTGCCACGTTGAGAAAGTTGTCGGCTGTTGTGGTGCGCGCGGGCGGATCCAAGGGAAAACCAGCCGTTTCACCCACCAGCTGGCTGTTTGGCACCCGGACATCTTTTAGTTCAATGGAAGGCGTGTATGCCATACGATGTCCCATCTTGTCATAGTTTTTACCGATCGTGAGTCCCGGTGTATCAGGCCAAACCAGGAAGGCGCTGTGCGCGGAAATGCCGGTCTGTTCCATGTTGGTTCTCACCAGAAAACAGATCCATCTGGTCAGCGGAGTACCGGCGTTAGAACAATAAGTCTTTTGCCCGTTAAGAACCCAGTCGTCTCCATTTTTGACAGCAGTTGTTTCCCATACAAAATTGAGCGGATCAAGGACTGCCACTGCCGCGCCGGCATTGGCCTCAACGGCGGAAATCACCGCAAGACCGCCTTCTACGATGGGCTTGGAAAATGTCTCCCGCTGTTCCTCCGTGCCCAGGTTCAGCATATGGGCTACAGCCAGGTTGTGGGCCTGAAGACTGATTGCATATCCGATATCTGCTGCGGCAAGCTCTTCCCACACAAGCACATGGGTCAGACAATCCAGGCCCAATCCGCCGTATTTCTCCGGGATGCAGGCTTTCTGAAACCCGATCTCAAAGCCTTTCTCAAAAAGACTCACCGGAAATGCCTTTTCGGGATCCGGGATCTTGTCAATCTCCATGGCCACGGGCTTGATATGCTTCTCACCAAATTCCCGGGCCAGTTCCTGCATTTCAACCTGCTTCTGAGTCAAAGAAAAATCGACCATATGCCTCTCCAAGTCGTCTTTTAGTTATTATTCAATGCCGCTGAATTAAGCGCTGTTCTCCCCCCTTTCGTAAAGGGGGGCGGGGGGGATTTATTGCAGGTACTTTAAAATCCCCCTAAATCCCCCTTTGCGAAAGGGGGACTTGAAGGTAGAATCCTTTAGTTAGCGACATTAAGTTATTATTACTAGGAGGACTGCCACTGACAGCAATCACAGTCCATATCGTTCAGCATGACGGTCGATGGCATCAATAATACCGTCAAATTTCATTTTGATATACTCGCGGTAATCGTTGTGAGTGATAATGTAATGCTCATTGTCTACAACCGCATCCACGACCCGCTGTCCGATATCGTCAGCATCTACGCCGGACTCCACATCCGGGGGTATCACATCGTACTGCTTTCCGGTTTTCAGCGTTTCAGGTCGAACTTCTTCCGCCTGCATCAGGTTGGTTTTCACCAAACCCGGACAAAGGACAGAAACACCCACGCCTTTATCACCCAATTCCATGAGCAGCGCTTCGCTCAAAGCGACGATACCAAACTTTGTGACACAGTAGAGACCTTCGGGCGGCCCGGCAATGAGGCCACCCATGGATGCGGTATTGACGATGTGGCCTTCCCCCTGTGCGATCAGTTTGGGCAGAAATACGTGGACGCCATGGATCACCCCGTAGAGGTTTACATCAATGAGCCACTGCCAGTCTTTAATATCCGCCTCCTGCATGAGCGCGCCCACCCAGACTCCGGCATTATTGCATACCAGGTGAACGGCGCCAAAGGTGTTTTCCACTTCATCTGCCAGGGCCTGCACAGAGGTTAGCTTAGAGACATCCGTAGCAACGGCAATGGCATCAGCGCCACCACCGATCAATTCATCTCTGATGCCTTCTGCGTCACTCTGTCGGATATCCGCTACAGCCACTTTCATGCCGGCCCTGGCACAGGCTCTGGCAATACCCGCTCCAATACCACTGCCGGCCCCGGTAATAACCGCCACCTTGCCATTAAGTTGTTCCATTTTGTCTCCTTATTTCTTTTTCTTCTTTTCGGCCTGCACTTTCTCTTTCAGCACATTCAGGCCTTCAACAGCTGCCTTTTTGGTCTGCTCAAAGGCTTCCATATCCGTAGGTTGCAGCGTACGATCCCGGGTCGTTTCCCACCATTTCTGGCCAAATTTGCCGGTGGGACGACCGTGGCCCGGGAAGGTTCCCCAGTTTGAAGGGAAATTTGTCATAACCACCTCTTTCCAGACTTCATAGGGCATCATCTCATTGAGAACCTCACGAGAATACCAGAACATATCCGCCATGGGCCCCAGGGGCAAACCACGGATGATATCACAATCCGGCATGTAACCAATGGCCCGGGCTGCCCAGCCGGACGCCATTTCCACCCGGTTTGTAATATTATGATGCCAGGCCTGGGCACAGGCCCAGTCACAGCACATGCCGTAGTCCATGGCCTTCCACATGCAAAACGGACCCTTGGCTTCAGCAGTCAAATCAGGTTTGATGCTGCCGGCGTATTTATTGAAGGCCTTGCATGTATCAAACCCGCACGCCCCGCAATTCCAGGCCAGCTCAGATTTCCGAAGATTCTTTGCACCGATCAGAAGGAGCACCGGCGGCTCCCCTGCCCCCATGGCTTTAGAGTAGCTCAAGAGGGAAATCGCATTGAACCCGGCAAATGAAGACAGCAGCCCGAACGCCTCAACAAAAGGGTTCAGGTCATCATCGGTGACGATTTGAAATTCAAGCTCAACCCGACCGGTTATCTGAGGTGCCTTGAGTGCTGAGTGGATACAATATGTGGCAATGTCGAGCAGCTTTTCCTGTGCCAGTTTTTTTCCGTCATATACCGCCATTTTACCCCTCCTTATCTTGTTCATTTTGGCGGGCCTTTTCTGCGGCCCAACCTGGATCATTAAACCGATAGTCGCCACCTGCCTGACGGTTCAGACAATAGCGCCTGCGCATATTATCCAGCATCTTAGGCATATTGGTGACATGGTAGTCCGTATTAACATCCACGAAGGGGTTCTTTCCAAGAGAAGCCACCAGGATTCCCACAACAATACCGGAGTTCGGGCAATAACCGAGGTGTTGCCCTGCAACCCCGACGGTCATAAACGGCCGAGCGTCCACCATCAATTTGTTGGCCATAAAGAGGGCAGAACCCATGGAATACCCCAGGTCCTGCACACGTAATGTGCACAGCGGCCCGTTCACAAGGGTATTGAATGTGCGCTTGGTGGTGTCCACCTGACCGTCAATGTGGGGCCGGCGATCATAGAAAAAAGAGCAATTGTCTACGCCGCCGCACGACCCGCAGTCCGCATCCATGGGCGTTTCATGGGCACGATAGTTTCCCAGGAGCAAAACCGCGTCACTCTCCCTGACCATAACCGCTTCATACTTGAACAAACGTCCCATTTGTCCGTTTTCTACTTCCCAGGCCAGCTCTTCCATCTTTCGGGCAATTTTTTCCTGTTCTTTTTGCCCCCACACGATGTGGGCCTCCACCTGTGAAACCCCTCCGGCGTTGGGTGCGGTCTGAGCGGCGTTTGCCATCAGCTTGACCGCCTCCAGGGTGCTCTCACGCCGGTTCATGTCGTCCGGCGAATACTGGGGCCAATCCGTCATTAATATTTCGGGCATCGCTGTCTCCTCCTTTTTGGTCGAAGGCTTTTCCGCCAAAGGCGCATAGCCGTCAAATTAAGGGTTTTTTGTGTTTAATTGGTCTTATAACGTTCACTTTACAACCGTGAACCTTTTAACCTTGAACCTGAGCAACTATGTTGCTCTAAGCCGAATTGCTCATGGTTAAAGCCGGCATGATAAGACTATGCCGGAGGATTTCATTGGAGCCGTCGTAAATGGACATCAATCGTGCATCACGGTAAAGCTTTTCCATTGGAAAGTCACGCATGTACCCGTAACCGCCAAACACCTGCATGC
>JAFDJF010000324.1 GCA_019307645.1 Deltaproteobacteria bacterium | reverse complement strand
CGGTACCCGGTTTGTTCCAATCATCTTTAAGTGTTACTGCTCCTCTTTGAGGGCTTTGGGCACCCCCAGTATTCCCTTTAGCAAATTCTTAGCGTCTTTTTCAAAGGGTTTAAGCTCCTCTTTTTCAAACAACTCCTTGAACCTGGAAGATTCGAAAATTTCTTCTTCAAGTTTTTTTTCAGCAATCCCCCTGAGGTCGGGACGAAATTTCGGATCGGATATATTTCCGGTAACCAGGACAGGAAACATAACTTCAGAGCTTTTCATTTTTTCCACATCCTCCTTTCCTGTAGTCACAAATGTAGGTTCTATCCTAAAATCCAGGGCTTCGCCTACCAGATCAACCTTCCCTTTTGACTGCACACGAATCAGGGTAGACACCATGCGGGTATTATCTGAATAAAACACACCGTTTTTTATTGTAAAAGGCGCCTGAAGTTCATTGAATTCCGTCTTGGGTTTTTCATCTGATTTACGGGCAAACCCATAAGCGCCGTCAGTGTTTCGCACCATTGAAACCAGATCGATCCCGTTTATGGCGCCATTCTTGATAGAAAAGTTCCCTTTACCATTCAGGCTTTTTTTTATCCTTTCAGCGTCCACACCTTTCATTTGAAGCGCCATACCTGAATCCAGGATTCCTTCCAAAATGTCCTTGTGCGCAATGTCGTTGAGTAGCGGGCCTGTGTGAATACCCTCTATCTTTAGCCTAAAGTGGGTCTCAGGAATGTCCTTTTTCACGCTCAAAAATCCGTTAGCAGATACGTTGCCCTGATAAAGGTTGAAACTAAGAGGTTCAAGACTAAAAACGCCATTCTTTCCAGATATCTTGAGGCTGAGATCCTGAATCCTGGCATTCGCCGCTTTTAGCTTTGCAACCTGTACCCTGCCGTTCAAGGCAAGGCGTCGAAGCGGCTCATAATCTACTGTTTTTTGCAGCGATGCCGATCGATCGAGCCTTTCGTTCTTTAGTCCCACGGACTCTGCTTCTGCACTGCCCGCGTCTGATTCCTCATCTGTCTCTGCAGCGAGGTATCGATCCAGGTCAACTTCATCCAGTTTCAGATCGAAGGTCACATCAGGCTTGGAAAAATCACTTACCTTACCGGAAAAATTAACTGTCGATTTATCAATCTGAATAACACCTTCTGAAACAGACACATTACCGGTATCTCCATTGAAATGCGCCGTAAATGCCAGACGCGTCAAGGCCTTGGGATCTGACGTTACCACGGGAAATTCCCGCCCCATTGCGGCTGTAATCTTTCGAGGTGAAAAAGGCAATGCCTCAAGGGACATGTCGAATCTGAGATTCGAAGCCACGTCCGTAATACTTCCTTTCAGCCTTATCTGCACTTGTTTCAACGCTTCAAAGGAAAGATCCACGGGAATGACTCCCTTACCCAAATCCCTCCCCAGCGGTCCCACACTGCCTTCAATAGAGAGAGGACGTCCATCCACCTGCGCGGAAAAAGCAATGTGAATGGGACGGTCCAGGGAGAAATCCTTCAAAAGAAAACTTAGGTCTGAGATTTCAAGGCGTTCCCCTTTTGTATGATCGATGTGAATAAGGCTTCCTCCCGTGACGGCAAACTCACCGATATCAATGGCCTCGATCGGAAAGAGTTCCCCAGGTTCACTCTTGGACTGTCTTTCATCTCCTTTTTTTGCCCCACGGGATTTTTCAGTAGATTTTTTCCCAAGTTCCTCCCAATTTGCTCTGCCATCGTTGCGTGTTTCAAGAGCAATACGGGCTCCTTTAAGAGTGAAACGTTTGATCTGGAAATCTTTCAGGAGGCTCAGGATGAGAGGCACAAGCTTCACCTGCACATTGAAAGATTCCGCGCTTATAAAATCTTTTTCCGTGAAGCCAGGGGGATTTTCCAAGTGTATGTCGCTGACCGCTATCGATGCCCATGGAAAAAGTGAAAGCCGCAGGTCCCCGTCCAGTTTAACGGGACTTCCAACGGCCTCGGAAAGCTGGTTTTCAATCATGGATCGGTATTTTTGGCCATCGACCAACTTTGGCACGATGAGGATTACGGCTATGGCAGCTAAGACCAGACAGCCGCCAAGAATCAATAACCATTTGATGATTCTCTTCATGGCAACTTCCTTTGCAAATACTCAGGTTCAAGGTTCAAGGTTAACCCTTCTACCACTTTGAACCTGAACTGACCAGAAAAAATAGGGGCATGTTTTTTTAAACAAATCCCTTGCATTTCAGCAGATTGCATTCTATGTCATTAAGCTTGAGAAACTTCAAATAAAAGACGGCTCCGAATTTGGCATACAGGGGGTACAAAATGGCTGGAGAATTCAAGGGTAAAGTGGCTTTAATCACTGGTGGCGCCTCGGGGATCGGTCGTGCCACTGCATTATCATTTGCCAGCGCAGGCGCACTGGAATATGCCAAGGCAGGTATCAGGGTGAATGCCGTATGTCCCGGCAATACACAAACCCCCATAATTGAACGTGCGATTGAAAATCATCCTGAGTTCATAGAAGCTTTGAAGGCCAACACACCGACTGGACGGTTTGCCCAACCGGAAGAAATTGCCAGTGCAGCGCTCTGGCTGTGCTCTGATGCGGCTTCTTACGTTACCGGGCACGCTATTGGTCGTAGATGGCGGCTTCACAGTCCAATAAGGGTTCGTCCCCGAGATTCCGGGACGGCAAATTGACAGAGGAAGCCTTATGGTCTATACTTTTTTAGTAACTGGTTCAAGGGTTCACGGTTCACGGTTCACGGTTCAAAGCCTGCCCTGCCCGCCCTGGCGCGACTCCTCGGTGGGATGCGCGACACCGGGTAAACCAGGTCTGGGCCAGGGGTTTGTGGACCAACCGTGGTCCTGGAACGGGTGGAGAGCAATGAGAATAGACAGCAACCGATGAAGTCGAGGCTTTTGAGATGGCCAAAAAACCTACCTATGAAAAACTGGAACAAAGGGTCAGGGAACTGAAGGAAGAAGTCCGGGAGCGAAAACTGACTGAAGAAGCCCTGAGAGAATCTGAGCGGATATACAGGACTATTTTTGACTCAATCCCTGCATCAATCGTCTTGATCGACCAAGAAGGGCGGGTAATTGACATCGATCCGTATCATCTGAAATACATTGGCAAAGAGAAATCCACTACAGAAGAACACATCGGGAAAAACCTGCTGACACATCCAGGCGTTGTAGAAGCGAGTCTTACCGGGCTGTTTGAAAAACTGCTTGAGGGGAGCCCTATTAATGAAAAGGAAGTATATTATTCAGCCATAACAAGTGAAACACCTGCTTATTACAATATCAATGCCGTACCCCTGAGAGATAACAATGAAATGATTGGGGCCATCATAATTCATGAAGACATCTCTATCCGGAAGCGATTGGAAGAACAATGGCTTCTTTTCATGGAGTCGGCGACCGACAGTTTCACTCTTTTTGATTCGGACCTTAACCTGGTAGAGATCAATAATGCCGGGGTCGAAATGTTTCAGGCTGAGAAAGAGCGGTTGATTGGAAAAAGTCTCCTTAAGACAGCCCCCGATCTGAAAGAGACCGGAATGTTCGACAGGTTAAGGAGGGTCATTGAAACAGGGGTACCTTTTTCTGCCGAAAATGTTGCACTACCCCCGCAACTCGGGAAGGGCCGCTACATTAACATCAAGGCATTCAAGGTCGGCGAAGCTCTTGGCATAATAACGACGGACATCACAGAGCGCAGACATGCAGAGGATGAGTTGAGGCAGCACCGCAGCCATCTTGAAGAATTGGTAACAGAACGTACTGCAAATCTTGAGGAGGCAAATACGGCCTTGAAGGTCTTGCTGAGAAAAAGGGATGAAGACAAGACAGAGCTTGGGGAAAGGATGTTGTTCAATGTGAGGGAACTGGTTATCCCCTATTTGGACAAATTGAAAAAAAGCGGATTGAACGACAGGCAAAAGGTCTTTGTGGACATCCTGGAATCCACCTTGAATGATGTTGTCTCACCGTTTGTACGGAAGCTGTCTCCCCAATACTTGAAGCTGACACCTGCGGAGATCCAGATGGCAAACCTCATTAAACAGGGCAAGACCACGAAAGAAATCGCAGATCTGTTGAACCTTGCCACAAGCACGATCGATTTTCACAGAGACAACATCCGGAAAAAAGTCGGGATTAAGAACAAAAAAATAAATCTAAGGACCTATCTTTTATCCCTGCAATAGTATTGGGTTGTCCCCCATATTTTACCCCCCGATACAGGGTAAATTGGTTCTCCATATAAAACCCTTTAAGCTCATGGCATTAAGTCAAATTCCGATAACTTCTAAAAAGTCCGGGCGTGGCGGGGAATGTT
>JAFDJF010000323.1 GCA_019307645.1 Deltaproteobacteria bacterium | reverse complement strand
GAAAAAAAGGCATCCGGAAAAATGACCGGAAAAGAATTTACGGTTACCATTGATCTTCAGCAGGGTTCCTTTGAGGACCGGGTTGTCACATGTGACCTGACCCATGATTATGTGTCTATTAATGCGGATTACAGAACATAAGTGATTGTAAGAAAAGGGAGAAAAAGATGTTTGCAGTTATAATGACAGGGGGGTCGGGGACCCGCTTCTGGCCTGTGAGCCGGAAGCGTAAGCCAAAACAGTTTCTCAATATCTCAGGAAGCGAACCTATGCTGGTGGAAACCTGCAACAGGCTCAATCCTGTGGCCCGGGATGATGAGTTGATCCTGGTCCTTGGACAGGCGCACCTGGATGAGGCTTTGAATCTGTTTGAAGGACGCCGGGTCCATATGCTCGCAGAGCCAATAGGTCGAAATACCGCCCCGTGCATCGGGCTGGGTGCTATATATGCCCGCCATCTGGGTTGTGACGGTGCTGTGGCCTTCCTTCCTGCGGATCATTTTATCGGAGATTCCCCCTCTTTTTTAAAGGCCCTCAGCGCGGCAGGGAATCTTGCCGAGGCAGGCGGAATCGTGACGCTGGGTATTGTGCCGAGCAGGCCTGAGACCGGCTACGGGTATATCCGGAGTGATCTGACCGAGCTTGATCTTGGCGGATTAAAGGCATGCGGGGTTTCAGCATTTGTGGAAAAGCCGGATCTGGAAACAGCCCGCAATTATCTTCAAGCGGGCGGATACTATTGGAATGCAGGGATTTTTGTGGCAACTCCGGATACGATCCTTCATGAGACGGAAAAACTGCTCCCCCACCTTTATGAGGGACTTTTGCGATTGGAAAGGGTCCTGGGGACGGAAGATTTTGATGGGGAATTTAAAGCGGTATACGAAGAATTGGAGGGTGTCTCCTTTGATTACGGTATAATGGAAAAGACAGAGGAGAAGGTCTTTGTGGTTCCATGCGAGTGCGGTTGGAGTGACGTGGGATCGTGGGCATCCCTATATGATCTGAGATTCTCCGATTGTGACGAGGAACAGAATGTGGCGGACGGAGAAACAATTTTGATCGACTGTGAGGGGAGTTTTATCTCAGCGCGCAGCGGGCGTCTTGTGACCTGTCTGGGCCTTACGGATGTGCTGGTTGTGGATACCCCTGATGCACTTTTGGTGACAGGCCTTAATCAGTCTCAGGACATCAGGAAAATTGTAGATCAACTGAAAGAGAAGGGAAAGGAAGAACTGCTATGAAGCCTCATATCTTCAGAGAATATGATATCCGCGGGATCTTTCCTGAGGAACTGAATGAAAAAACGGCTCATCAACTGGGACTTGCAGTCGGGACTTATTATCAGAATAACGGGGTAGATCGGATTTCTGTTGGCCGAGACTGCCGGTTGAGCTCTCCGGACCTTTCAAAATGGCTCATCCAGGGGCTCAACAATTCCGGGATGGATGTTATTGATGTGGGAATGGTGCCGACACCCGTCCTGTACTTTTCTCTGCACAAACTGGATGTGGGTGGTGGAATCCAGATTACAGGGAGTCATAATCCCCCGGAGTTTAATGGATTCAAAGTCTGCCTTGGAGAGAGTTCCATTCATGGACAAGAGATCCAGAAGATCTGGAAGATTGTCGAATTATCTGAATTTAAAAGCGGAAATGGAACCGTTGAAAGAATAGATATAATAAAAGCTTACATGGACAATCTGATAGATAACATTAAGCCTGGGCCTGCCAAATGCCGGGTCGTGGTGGACGCGGGTAACGGTGTTGGCGGGCATATCTCATGTGAGGCGTATGCAAAAATGGGGTTTGAGGTTGTCCCTCTTTTCTGCGAGCCGGACGGCAACTTTCCCAACCATCATCCGGATCCCACCCTCCCTGAAAACCTGGAGACCCTGGTTTCAAAGCTAAACGAAGAATCGGCAGATCTCGGCATTGCATTTGACGGCGACGCAGACCGGATTGGTGTTGTTGACAAGGAAGGAAGTATCATCTGGGGGGACCAGTTGATGATTATATTTTCCCGTGATCTGCTGTCCCGGCACCCCGGAGCCTGCATCATTGGAGAGGTCAAGTGTTCCCAGGTGCTTTACGATGATATCGAGAAAAACGGCGGCAGGGCCATTATGTGGAAGGCCGGCCATTCCCTGATAAAAAGCAAGATGAAAGAGGAAAAGGCGCTTCTGGCCGGAGAGATGAGCGGGCACCTGTTCTTTGCGGAGCGCTACTTTGGTTTTGACGATGCAATTTATGCGGGGGCACGGCTCCTGGAAATTCTCTCCAGCACAGGAAAAAGCCTAAAAGAGCTGCTGGCCGATGTGCCGACCATGGTGAATACCCCGGAAATCCGGATGGATTGCCCTGAAGACAGAAAGTTTCCGGTTGTGACCGGGTTGGTGGAGGAATTTAAAAAAGAGTATGATGTGATCGATGTGGATGGGGCGAGGGTCCTTTTTGATGGCGGATGGGGGCTGGTCAGGGCATCCAATACCCAGCCGGTGCTGGTGCTCCGATTTGAGGCCACAGATGAAAAACGTCTTGAAGAAATCCGAAAACTATTTATGGGGAAGGTGGAGAAATATTTGAAGTGATCGGCGGCCGGTGATTAGTAAGGAGTAAGGAGTAAGCAGTAGGGAGTAAGCAGTAGGGAGTAGGGAGTAAGGAGTAAGGAGTAAGCAGAAAGCAGTATGCAGATGACAGACCAGGCTTCGCTTGCAGCTTCGCCCTTGCAAGCGACGGAGGGCGGTGAACGGTAAGCGGTAATCAGTGATTAGGAACCCGAAACCCGCAACCCGAAACCCGCAACTCGGAACTCGGAACTCGTAACCCGCAACAACTTAACGATATTTCATCCGACATAGCATCACCATAATCTCTTCTTCTTTAGAGCGCAGGATTTTTTTCTGTGCTTTGATGTCAAAAATATCACTTATCTGTCTGAAGAATTCGATGCTCGTTTTCCGTACCCTCTCAGCCAGGATGATTTCGCCCCCAGGCTTCAGGAATCTCTTGAAGAGCCCTAGAATAGGTTGATAATCCCTGTCATTGTATATAATCTCTGAGCCAAAAATAAAATCGAATGATCCCTCGAGATTGGGCTTGTTCCAGTCAAGTTGCACAATCTCAAAATCTGCATTCGTTGAAGACAGGTTTTTTTCAGCGTTTGCCCGTGCAAAATTAAGGGCATCAGGATTATACTCTGTAAGGGTTACATGATGACCAAAAGATGAAGCAACAATGCCGGCAATCCCCATACCACTGCCGATTTCGAGAAAACGCTTTCCCGATTCAGGAGCAATCCCAGCCAGGTATTCGGAAAGCACAATGGAGGCTTCCCATATTTTGGCCCACAAAGGAAAGTTATTGAACACATCCTCAGTGTCCATGAACAGGTCCAGGGTTTTGGGCGTATAAAAACTGAAATTCCGGCCGCTTACTTTAAGCTTTGATATGTCTGTTGCATATTCGATATGAAAGGATTCAAGAGAAAACATGCTATCCGCTCCTTAGGTTGTGTTGAGAAAGGTACTTACTATGACTACTTCTGAAACTCAAATGAATAGTGATCTGCCAATTGTACTGGCAACCCGAAATGAAGGGAAAATTTCTGAATTTAAGATTCTGCTTCAAACTTTTGATGTTGAGATAATGAGCTTGAAGGATTTTGGTCCAATCCCGACAGTGGAGGAGGACGGGCAGACCTTTGAGGACAATGCGGTCAAAAAGGCGCAATTTACCGCAAGGGTGCTTGGTTTTCCTGCTTTTGCTGATGATTCAGGATTGGTTGTAAAGGCCCTGAACGGTTTACCCGGGGTCCATTCTGCGCGATATGCGGGGGAGAACGCCACTGACGAAGAAAACAACTTTAAATTGTTAAAGGCTATGGAGGGCGTGGAGAACAGGGAGGCCTTTTTCATGTGCGTACTCGCGATTGCAGTGCCGAGCGGTCCTGCGCTTATCTATGAAGGCACATGTGAAGGCGTTATTACGGAATCGTTAATCGGCAATCAGGGCTTTGGATATGACCCCCTGTTTCACAATCAGACGCTGAACAAGACGTTTGCTCAAATGTCTATTGAGGAAAAAAACCGGGTCAGCCACCGTGGAAAGGCAATGGCTGAGTTCAGAGACGAATTCGGCAAGGTTTTGATCTGGCTGAGGCAACGGTTGGGAGAGGCGCGTTGACAAACAATATTAAATGGCTATAATGTGGGTTACGAAAAAGAAATACCCACGAGGAGGCTAACATGTTTGAAGTAACGGAAAAAGCGAGTGAAATGATCAAAGATTTTTTAAAGGACAAGGATGAAATACCAGCCATCCGGCTTATGATGTCCCAA